>NZ_JABUEX010000018.1:0-51787 GCF_013314835.1 Syntrophothermus sp. | reverse complement strand
ATGTAAGTGACAGAGGTAGGGATGCCTACCTCTTGTTTTTTGGGGTTAGAATAATTAGTATAGGGCTAATAAATTTTTGTAAGGTTCTTTAGCAAGCCCTGGAGAACTGGTCTTTAGCGAACGGGATTATAAAGTCGCTTCTTAAGCTCAATATCTATCTGTGTTAATCTGTGCGCATCAGTGTGCATCTGTGGATGGTTAATCATGTTAAATGAGGTGATTAGTTTGAGTACTCAGGCCTATATCATTTCTACAGGGACCGAGCTTCTTTTGGGAGATGTGGTAGAGACTAATTCGGTTTTCATTTCCCGTCGTCTTGCTTCTATGGGAATCAGGGTTGTAGGCAAGTCGGTAGTCGGCGACAGCCGGTCAAGTCTAGAAAAAGCGTTTAAACTCGGATTAGAGATAGCAGATATAGTAATCGCAACCGGAGGACTAGGACCAACCCGAGATGATCTCACCAAGGAAGTGGCTTGCGGAGTTATGGGGTGCAGCTTGGAGTTGCGACCGGAGGAAGTGGCCAGGATAAGAGAGTTTTTCAAACGGAGGAACCGAGACATGCCGGAGAGCAACTTGCGCCAGGCCATGTTCCCTCCAGAAGCCAGGGTTCTTTCCAATCCCCGTGGAACAGCCCCCGGTATGTTCTTAGAAAAAGACGGTAGGACCGTAATTCTCTTGCCTGGTCCCCCCAGGGAAATGCAGCCCATGTTTTCGGAAGAAGTTGAACCTTTATTAAGGCAAAAACTCGGGGAAAAGACGGGTCTTGTGAAAACCCGGGTAATAAAAGTCATAGGGCCAGGAGAATCAAAAGTGGAAGAGATGATAAAGGAGTTCTTGGATGAACCGCGAGGGGTTTCTATTGCCCTTTTGGCGGAAGAAGGCGAGATCCACGTCAGGATAACCTGTGAGGGGGAAGACCATGAACAGGTAGAAACAAGACTTGCCGCCCTTGAAACGGGCCTCGTCAAGACTTTGGGGCAGAACGTTTTCGGCTATGACAACGATACTCTAGCCGCGGTGGTCTCTTGCATGTTGCGAGAAAGAGGACTTCGGGTAGCTTTTGCCGAATCCTGTACCGGGGGATTGTTGGCCAAAATGGTGACCGATCTGCCGGGCAGCTCGAATATTTTTTGGGGTGGAGTAGTCTCTTATTCTAACGAGGCGAAGATACGAATACTTGGGGTCAGCCCTTCGACTCTGGCTAGTTTTGGTGCTGTTAGTCCCGAGACCGCAGGGGAGATGGCGCAGGGTATAAGATCGCGTTCCGGCGCAGACATCGGCATAGGTATCACGGGGATCGCCGGGCCGGACGGGGGGACTCCTGAGAAACCGGTGGGCCTTGTATACATGGGTTTGGCAGATGCCAACCGGGTTCTTACTAAGGAATTACGTTTAACAGGGGGAAGAGAATCGATAAGGACCTTGACGGCAAAGAGCGCTTTGGATTGGTTGCGGAGATACTTGACAGGGAGAGGATAAGGTGAGAATCTTCGTCGCAATACCTGTTTCAGAAGATCTGAGAAAACAAGTCGGGGCCATTAAATCAGAATTGTTGACGGTAGGAGCGGATGTAAAATGGGTTGAGCCTCATAACTACCACCTCACGGTAAAGTTTATCGGGGAAGTAGAGGAACATGAAGTATCTAAGATCATAGACGCATTGCGCCGAGTGGGAGAAGAATCGCCGCCTTTTACGTTGAAACCTGACCAAGCCGGGTTTTTCCCCAATGAACGAAGACCACGAGTGATATGGATCGGCCTTGAGGGGGAACTGGAAAAGGCTTTTTGGCTGGGAGAAAGGGTAGACGCCTATTTGGCGGAACTCGGGTATGAGCCCGAAAACAACCGTAAATACCACCTGACTCTGGGAAGAGTCAGGTCGGAAAGAAATGTTCGAGAACTCGTATCTTTGTTGCGTAAGTTATCTTATGAAACCGATTTTTCGCGGCTCAGGGTAGAGGAAATCCGTTTGATGCAAAGTCAGCTAAGTTCAAAAGGTCCCACGTATTCTGTCTTGGAGAAGATACGGCTTAACGGGTGAAAACTTGACAGGCCAGGGAGAGAGGAATATAATGCCATTAGACGAACATATGTTTGAGGAGGGTTAGGTATGTCTGAGAGGTCGGATCGGCTAGAGGCTCTTGAATCGGCGATAAGAAAAATAGAGAAGGATTTCGGAAGAGGTTCCATCATGAAGCTGGGAGAAGCCGCAGCCATGAATGTCGCCGTTGTACCCACCGGATGCCTCTCCCTAGATATGGCCTTAGGCGTTGGGGGACTGCCACGCGGACGGGTAGTTGAGATATTCGGGCCCGAGTCATCGGGGAAGACCACAGTAGCTCTGCATGTAATAGCCGAGGCCCAGAAAGATGGCGGTATTGCCGCTTTTATTGACGTCGAACATGCATTGGATCCTCTGTACGCTAAGAGACTGGGAGTCAATATCAATGACTTATTAGTATCTCAGCCAGATACTGGGGAACAAGCTCTAGAGATCGCAGAAGCCCTCGTACGCAGTGGGGCTGTAGATGTGCTGGTTGTAGATTCAGTCGCGGCCTTGGTTCCCAAAGCCGAGTTGGAAGGTGAAATGGGGGATATTCACGTAGGCTTACAGGCGCGCCTCATGTCCCAGGCTCTTCGTAAACTTACCGGCACAATCAGCAAATCGAGAACTTGTGCTATTTTCATTAATCAAATACGGGAAAAGGTTGGGGTTGTGTATGGTAACCCCGAGACGACACCGGGAGGACGTGCCTTGAAGTTTTACGCTTCTGTGCGTCTAGAAGTCCGGAAGGTCGATAACATAAAACAGGGGACAGAAACTGTTGGCAGCAGAACCCGGGTGAAGGTGGTGAAGAATAAAGTGGCTCCGCCTTTCAAGCAGGCAGAGTTCGATATAATGTACGGGGAAGGTATTTCCAAAGAAGGCGATCTGTTGGATCTGGGTGTGGAGCTGAAGATTTTGCAAAAGAGCGGGGCCTGGTATTCTTACGAGGGCGAGCGAATAGGGCAGGGCCGCGAGAATGTAAAAGATTTTCTGCGGGCCAATCCCGATGTGTTTAAAGAGGTGGAATCCAGGATTAGAACTGCTTTGATCGGCCCTCGGGAAACACGCGAGGTGGACCAGAGTTAAAACTTGACACTAATTCTAGGACTTAATAAAATTAAACCTAAGGTTGGAGAAGTTCTACCATCAAAAGTTTAATACTGTAGCTGGAGGAACTTCTGTTTTGACCGAGTTCTGACTCGGTTTTCTTTATGTCTTCTGTCCGGCAGTGCACATTAGGAAACACCATAATAATTAGTTTAAACCGAACAGGAGGTGACAGGGATTCAATTTACTTCCATCATAATTGCGGTAGTAGCGTTGATAGCTGGAATCGGAGCAGGATACGTTCTAAGAAGAAATGTAGCTGAAAGTAAGCTCGGTGCTGCGGAAGAAGAAGCCAAACGCATACTGGAAGAAGCGATAAAGGAAGCTGAAGCGAAGCGGAAAGAAATATTGTTAGAAGCAAAGGACGAAATTCACCGGGCAAGGCAGGAAGCAGAGAGGGACAACCGGGAGCGAAGGCGTGAACTCGACAGAATAGAACGGAGGATAATTCAGAAAGAAGAAACACTTGACAAGAAATTGGAGAATATCGAGCAGAAGGAGCAGATGCTTCGCGAAAAGGAGATCGATATCGAAAAGACCCAGGCAGACTTGCAGGTGATTTTGAGCCAGCAGCTGAAAGAGCTGGAACGGCTTTCAGGGTTATCCTCGGAGCAGGCTAAGGAGCTTTTACTCCGCAACGTAGAAGAACAGATAAGGCAGGAGACTGCTGCCCTGATCAGGGAAGTGGAAGCCGAAGCTCGAGAGGAAGCGGAGAAAAGAGCTCGGGATGTTGTAACCCTTGCTATACAGAAGTGCGCGGCTGACGTAGCTGCTGAAACAACTGTATCGGTGGTTGCGCTTCCCAACGACGAGATGAAGGGGCGTATTATTGGACGAGAAGGGCGCAATATCCGTACCTTCGAGACCCTTACCGGGGTAGATCTGATAATAGATGACACCCCCGAGGCCGTAATCCTATCTTCTTTTGACCCGATTCGCAGGGAGATAGCGCGGGTAGCTTTAGAAAAGCTTATCGCGGATGGCAGAATTCATCCCGCGCGAATCGAAGAGATGGTAGAAAAGGCGACTAAGGAGATCGAGCAGGAGATTCGAGAAGTAGGAGAACAAGCGGCATTTGAAGTCGGTGTTCACGGTTTGCACCCCGAGATAATTAGACTGCTGGGCAGACTTAAGTACAGGACGAGTTACGGTCAAAACGTACTCAAACACTCGATTGAAGTAGCGCATTTGGCTGGAGTCATGGCAGCGGAGTTGGAAGTGGACGCGGTTTTGGCTAAGAGGGCAGGCCTGATCCACGATATAGGCAAAGCGGTCGACCACGAAGTGAGTGGTTCTCATATCGAAATCGGTGTGGAACTGGCCAAGAGGTATCGAGAAAGTAAAGAGGTACTTCATGCCATTGCAGCTCATCACGGCGACATCGAGCCTGAAACCATCGAAGCGGTTTTGGTTCAGGCCGCAGACGCCATATCGGCTTCACGACCAGGCGCACGCCGCGAGACCTTGGAGGCTTATATCAAGCGGCTAGAGAAGTTAGAGAAGCTGGCAGATTCTTTTTCTGGGGTCGAGAGAGCCTATGCTATCCAGGCGGGTCGTGAGGTGCGTATAATGGTGAAGCCGGAGGAAATCGATGACCTGGCTTCTATAAACCTTTCTCGGGAAATAGCGAGGAAGGTAGAGCAGGATCTCGATTACCCTGGGCAGATAAAGGTTGTAGTCATACGGGAAACCAGAGCGGTGGATTACGCCAAATAAATAGCGAGAATATGGGCCTCAACCAAGAGGCCCTTGTGTTTGTATGTGTTGCATATAAGATGTATATTATGCCGGGAATTAGGTATAATATTTTGGAAATCAGTACCATTGGATTTTGACTGCCGGGAAGCGGGATCAAGAGCCCGAGGCCTGGGGGAGGGGTTACATGAACATCTTGTTCATCGGGGATATCGTAGGGAGGCCGGGTCGGAACCTGGTTAAGGTGCTGTTACCCTCTATAATCAGGGAGCATAAAGTAGACTTTGTTATTGCTAATGCCGAGAACGCTGCCGGAGGTAAAGGGATAACCGGCCCTATAAAAGATGAGCTTGTCGGAGCCGGAATTGATGTTTTAACCATGGGCAACCATGTGTGGGATAATAAAGCGGTTTTTGATTTTATCGACAATGAGCCGCGGATCGTGAGACCGGGAAACTATCCGGGAGATTGCCCGGGGCAAGGCTATCATACTTATATTTCGGGAAACTGTACACGCGTTACAGTGGTAAACCTTTCCGGGCGGGTGTTTATGAATAACCTGGACTGCCCTTTTCGGACCGCGGATCGGATACTGGACGAGGTCAAAGGTACTTCGGACGTCATAATTGTAGACTTCCATGCTGAAGCCACCTCTGAGAAACAGGCTATGGGATGGTATTTAGACGGGAAGGTATCGGCGGTGATAGGTACTCATACCCATGTTCAGACTGCCGATGAACGAATACTTCCGGGAGGAACTGCCTACATCACAGACGTAGGGATGACAGGACCTATGGACTCTATACTAGGAATGGTCAAGGAGGAAGCTTTACACAAGTTTCTTACGCAGCGGCCCGTACGGCTGACGGTCGCTCGTGGCAGATCCCAACTGGATGCGGTTTTGTTGCGCTTCGACCCGGAAAATTTTACAGTCAAAACTATTAAGCGGATACGTTACTATTCTGAAGAATAATTTACATGTAATATTATCCAAAAGATTTTAAATGCAAAGGAGGAATTAGTTAAAAGGCTTAGAATATAATTAAAGGAGAGCAACCTTTTAGCACCGAACCAACCTAGACTGAAGGAGGTTTTCAAATGGAGGTATTAAAGGTTTCAGCTAAATCAAGCCCAAATTCTGTGGCAGGAGCGTTGGCTGGGGTTTTGAGGGAAAAGGGCGCAGCAGAGATCCAAGCTATTGGGGCCGGGGCTATCAATCAAGCGGTCAAAGCAATAGCTATCGCCAGAGGATTTGTAGCTCCGAGCGGAATGGATTTAATCTGCATACCTGCATTTACCGATATTATAATAGACGGGGAAGAGAGGACGGCTATCAAGCTAATAGTAGAGCCGCGGTAACAAGGTTGCTTTCGTGACAATTTTGACCTGAAAACCTGCTTGTAACGCAATTATAAGCGGGTTTTTTGTTTTTTAAGGGAGGCATGGGTTTTGGGAATCGTTGATTGTCACTGCGACGTATTGTCAAAGATATGGGAGAACGACGAGAGTTTATATTCGAATCGAGGCCAGTTTGATATCAAAAGAGCCCGGCAATCTGGGGTAATAGTCCAGTTCTGTTCTCTTTTTGCACCGGGGACGGCCGACAGCAGTCTTAGAGCAGTGCTTAACCAGATGGACAAATTCTATGTGGAGCTAAATCTTCATTCAGATTCAGTATACTTGCTCAGTTCATTTGGCGATTTCGTGGCTCATCGCGACGGGCAGCATATCGGCATAATTCTCCATTTGGAAGGTGGAGAAGCTCTGGGACAGGACCCGGGCTTGTTACGCGTGTTTTACCATCTGGGCCTGAGGAGCATCGGTTTGACCTGGAACCACCGTAACCTTTTGGCTGATGGGGTACTGGACGATGCCAGTGGCGGGGGCCTGAGCAGGGTGGGAAGAGAGGTGGTTCGGCTGGCCGAAGAACTGGGAATCGTAATAGATCTTGCCCACATATCGTCCCGGGCTTATTTCAACGTGTTGGAAATGGTATCGAGGCCGGTTATAGTCAGCCATGCCAACTCGCGGCGTCTGTGTGATCATCCCCGTAACCTCACCGACGAACAGCTAATCAGCCTAGCTCAACACGGGGGAATAGTAGGATGCACCTTGGTGCCTGATTTCATAAAACCGGCGGGAACCGGGCATGACCTGAGTGACTTTGTTGACCACATAGTTTACATCAGTGAATTGATCGGGGTAGACCATGTAGCCCTCGGTTCTGACTTCGATGGGGTGGATGAACCGGTATTGAAAGACGTGGGAGAGTGGGGCAAACTGGAAGCCGCTTTAGAGGGAAGAGGATTTTCTGCGGCTGAAGTTGAAAAAATACTACAAAGTAACGCTCTAGGTTTCATAGAACAGGTGTTGCTCTGATTGCAAGGAATAGAGTCTTTGGTTGAAGGGGAACAGAAGATAGTGTTGGATCTGCACGTACACAGTACCGCCTCAGACGGGTTATTGACACCGCCGGAACTGGTAGAAGAAGCTGTTGCCGCCGGTTTAGAAGGCATGGCCTTAACCGACCACGATACAGTGGCAGGCGTGGAAGCGGCGTGGGCATATGCCCGGGCGCGACATTCCTCCTTCTGGTTCATACCTGGCATCGAGATGAATACCGACGTGGGACCGCATGAGGTGCACGTTTTGGGTTACTTCATTGATCCCCGTTATGAGCCGCTTTTGAACCGCCTGGAAGAGATAAGACAAGCCCGCTTCCAACGGAACCTGAAGATGGTAGCGAAGCTGAATGCGATGGGCTACAAGATTTCGGTGGAAAGGGTATCAGAATTAGCCCAAGGGGGACTCATCGGAAGGCCTCATATTGCCCAAGCCTTGATGGAAAAAGGATACGTGTTTTCAATCAGGGAAGCTTTTGAAAAACTCATCGGGCAGGGAAAGCCAGCCTACGTGCCCCGTTACAAGTTCTTACCTGAGGAGGCAGTTCAGCTTATTAAGGGCGCAGGAGGGGTACCGGTTCTGGCTCATCCCGGTCTCATCCAGAATGACGACTTGGTCGAACGGTTGCTGGCTTTGGGCATGGAGGGCATCGAGGTATATTACCCGGAACACAGCGAGAAGGACATCGAGCGGTACTTGGAAATGGCCCGAAAAGGAGGTTTGTTGATAACGGGCGGATCTGACTATCATGGAACGCCGGAGGAGTACCGGGGGAAACTAGGTTGCTGTGGCGTATCCCGCTCAGCAGCGAAAAGTATTAAAGAAAAGGCCCTGAAATCGAAAACGAACGAAAATATGGAAATCGGGGTTGATGACAAGAAGGAGTCTTACCAAAAACAGCGAATAGACCAATTTAACACGCGAAGTTTAGAATAAGGCGGGCAGTAGGCCAAGTGGTGAGGCAGTCTTTACGGGGGAGGAGAGGTTTAAATGACGGGTGTGGGCATAGTCGGAGGAGGCAAAGGCGGTACCTCGATTCTTAGGGCGTTTTTGGGTATTGAGGCATTCAAGGTGGTAGGGGTGTGTGACGTTAATCCTAATGCTCCAGCTCTGCAACTGGCCCGGGAGCAAGGAGTTCCAGTTTACACCGATATGGAAGCGCTTTTGAAACAACCCGGGCTTGATGTTGTGATCGAAGCAACTGGTAGCGAGAAAGTACGGCAAATGATATACGAGAAAAAGAGCGACGCATGTGCAGTAATCGATTCCAATATCGCCAATCTTTTGATGACCTTGACCGAAGCGCATGAGGAAATAGTCAGAAAGGCCAACAGTAAGAAGGAAGCTTTCAAGACTTCGGCACCATTCCTGACGCAGACTTACGAAGGAGGTGTCGTTTATTTCACCACCGACTTGGAACGCTATGACTTCGTCATGGCTAAGGACCTGGACATTCCTGGGGTCAAGGTTGGCGAGAGACTTTTGCAGGGAGGGTACGTTCAACAGTGCATCAACACCGGTAGGCAGGCGAAGGGGGTCGTAGACCCCAAGGTGTACGGTATCGCCTTGAAGATCTGGGTCAACCCGCTGTTTGCCGATGACGGGTCAGACCGGGTAGTGGGTACATACGGGGTCATGATACCCAAGGTACACCCCGTAGCCAAAGCTTTCGATATTTTCGCGCCGATCGTTATCCAATCTAATGTTGAGGGTGCCCAGGTGATGATGACTGACCTAGAAAAAATAACCCACAGCATGGCCAGTGACAAGTTCAGCATCAAAGAGATGACCGTCGGGACTCCTATCAGAGAAGGAGATGCCGGATGGAAGGTAATAAAGGCGAGATCCACGGTAGTGGACGAAATCGCAACCAAACGTTATGGCAACTTCAGGATAATAGGTATTCCTTTGTTCGATGAAGAAACCGACGAATTGATTGGGACCTTCGGCATAGCCACGCCCCGGATGCTGGCCCATAACCTCAGGGAAATGGCGGCTAATCTGAAGACCAATGTTCAAGAAATCGCCAGCGTGATGGAAGAAATAGCGGCATCGGCCAGTGAGATAAACGTCAACGAAAGCAATTTGGCGGAGACGATAAAAGATGTGCAGGGCATTTCAGGACAGATCAACGAGATATTGAACTTTATCCGTAGCGTAGCCGACCAGACCAAGATGTTGGGATTGAACGCTGCCATAGAGGCAGCCCGGGCCGGAGAGCACGGGCGCGGCTTCGGGGTAGTGGCAGAAGAGATACGAAAGCTGTCCGACCAGTCGAAAGAGACGGCGGAACAGATCCGGAAGTTGACCCGGGAAATCGAGGACAAGGTAGCAAAAGCCGGAGAAGCCTCGGTAAACAGCGTCAGACAGAGCCAGGAACAAGCGGCAGCTACCGAGGAGGTCACGGCTTCGGTCATGGAAATGGCGAGTATGGCGGAGAAGCTGACTGAGATGGCTAAGTCTTTGTAAAGCGGTGGAATGGTTGGGTGCATAAAGATCAAAAAGGAGCCTCAGACGAGGCTCCTTTTGATTTGAGGGGTAAAGCACCGGTCTAAATATGAGAAATAGCAGGACTTATGTCGCATTTTCGCCACGGGGCCGGAGCCAGAGGAGGATATACGAAAAAGACGTAGAATTTACAGGTAGCAATCAAAATTGGAAGAAAGGATTTTGTAAGTAATGAAGAAATGGTTTTTGGGGATGATTATTGCTTTTTGTCTGACTCTTACGTGGGGACCGGTGGTTCTTGCTAGCCAGTATTACGTGGTTAAATCGGGAGATTCCCTGTGGGGAATAGCCAAGAAGTATGGGACTTCGGTTGATAAACTGATTGCTTTGAACAATCTGAAGTCAGAACGGTTACAAATCGGGGACAAGCTACGATTACCGTCAGCAACGAGTGAAATTTCCAGTGCAAGCACACGCAATCCGGTTAGTCGAGGAAGCAATAGGAGTATCTCTACTAAGGAATATGTGGTGCAGAAAGGAGACTCGCTCTGGTCCATCGCCCGCCGTTGCGGGACGACGGTTCAGGAACTGATGAGACTGAACGGGTTACAGTCGGACAAGTTGAAACCGGGAGATAAGCTGGTGGTTACCGCTAATGTGGCCGCTACTACTTCACCCGTTGTTGCCAAAACCCCAGTGCAACAGCCTCCGGCCCGGGGGTCTGAAGCGGGGGTGGCTTTAGCCCGTAATATCGTAAATACGGCTATGCAGTACCTGGGAACACCTTACCGTTATGGAGGAACTACGGCGGCTGGCTTTGATTGCTCGGGGTTCGTAATGTATGTCTTCGGACAAAACGGCGTAAGCTTGCCTCACAGTTCAATAGCCCAGGCTAACCTCGGAGTTGCGGTAGACAGGGCCGAGCTTGCTCCTGCAGACCTGTTGTTCTTTACGACCGGGGGATCTAGCCGCATCAATCACGTGGGGATTTATGTAGGGGACGGCAAGTTCGTTCATGCCAGTACCAACAAGGGCATAACTATTACCAGCCTCAGCGATGACTCCTACGCTTCTGACTACGTGGGAGCCAGGAGGGTGTTACCTTGAATCCCGGTGCCCGGGTAGTTTGACCAAAGCGCTGGTGTTACAAACGGTAACAGTAAAGGTATGTCGGCGATGGATCGGAGCCACGTCCGTCTAGGAGTGGCTCTTTCTTTTGGTTATCAAAGAGCGTTTAGCGGTTCAGGCAATTGATATTAGTTGTACTCGAAAGGGAAAACTAGGCTCGAAAGGAGGGAGGCCGATGGACTACAGTGAGAGTATGTTCAAAGGTAAGGGCCGGTATCCTCCCTGGAGCATGCGCCCTTCCTTGAAAGAGATGGCTGAGGAACTCGGTATCGACCATGACGCTTTGGTAAATTGTTTCCGAAACGACTGTTCAAGCCAAGAAATAGCAGTCCGTTTTGGTATCAACCCGGAAACGGCCGAAAGGCTTAAGGATCACTTCTTAAGATATGGTATAGGTTCGATAATGGGCGGCGACTAAATTGCTGCCCATTTTTTTGGTCGGTACGATACTGGTTGACAACTGTGTTATAATATAACACAAACTTCAGGAAGGAAGGGCTGATACGATGGATAGGTTTGTGAAAGAAGGACTCACTTTCGACGACGTTCTCCTGGTGCCGGGGCCTTCCGAGGTTTTGCCGAGAGACGTAGATGTTTCTACGCGCGTGACCCGAGTCCTTAAACTGAATATTCCCATCATGAGTGCGGGCATGGATACAGTTACCGATGCCAGAATGGCAATCGCTGTTGCGCGCGAGGGCGGCATAGGTGTTATTCATAAGAACATGTCGATCGAAGCCCAGGCCAAAGCGGTGGACCGCGTCAAGAGATCTGAACACGGCGTCATAAGCGATCCTTTCTCCTTAAGCCCGCGGGATAAGGTCCGGGATGCCATCCGCATCATGGAAGAGTACCATATTTCTGGGGTGCCGATAACCGAAGGGACGCGCCTGATCGGGATAATCACGAACCGGGACATAAGGTTCGAAGATGACTGGGACCAGGAGATAGGTGAGGTGATGACCAAAGAAAACCTGATTACCGCTCCGGTCGGCACGACCCTGCACGAAGCCCGCGAGATACTGCGAAGGCATAAGGTGGAAAAACTCCCATTGGTCGACGAAGACTTCAATCTCAAGGGATTGATCACGATCAAAGACATCGAGAAAGCCCGCAAGTACCCGAATTCTGCCAAGGATGCGCGAGGAAGGCTCTTAGCCGGGGCAGCGGTGGGAGTGAGCGCCGATACCATGGAAAGGGTTGAGGCCTTGTACAAAGCAGGTGTGGACCTGATAGTGGTGGATACCGCCCACGGTCACTCTCGCGGGGTCATCGAGACGGTAAAGGCCATCAAGGAAGATTGGCCTGAACTTCAGGTCATGGCCGGTAATGTAGCCACAGCCGAGGGAACCGAGGACCTGATTAAGGCCGGTGCTGATGCGGTTAAGGTCGGGATAGGGCCGGGATCAATCTGCACCACCAGAATCGTAGCCGGTATCGGTGTGCCGCAGATTACGGCTGTATACGATTGTTCTCAGGTGGCACGGCGCTACGACATACCCATTGTAGCCGATGGTGGCATCAAGTATTCGGGCGATATCACCAAGGCATTGGCTGCCGGTGCAGATGTAGTGATGCTGGGCAACCTTTTGGCAGGCACTGAGGAAAGCCCCGGTGAAGTTATAATCCTGCAAGGGAGAAGCTACAAGGTATACCGGGGTATGGGATCCTTAGGGGCCATGGTTCAAGGGAGTAGCGACCGTTACTTCCAGGAAAACGAACCCAAGCTCGTACCCGAGGGAATTGAGGGACGGGTACCCTACAAGGGACCGGTTTCGGAAACTATATTCCAGCTGGTAGGTGGATTGAAGGCAGGCATGGGCTACTGCGGGGTTAGGAATATCGAAGAACTCAAAACCAAGGCGCGTTTCATCCGTATTACCAATGCCGGGTTGGTGGAAAGCCATCCCCATGATGTCATAATCACGCAAGAGGCTCCGAACTATAAAGTCTAGCCACAGATTTTGCACAGATGGTCGCAGATGGACACAGATTTTTTAATTCAAGATCTTTCGGTTGTCGCTGGAGAACTCGAAGTTTTCATCCTCTAGTTGGTGACACTTTCTAGTATCGTGGAGGTCTATGGCCAGTTTTTGGGGCAGGGGAAGTGTAGAATGTATCACGAAACTGTTCTGACCGTTAGGTACGTTGAGACCGATAAGTTCGGCATCGCCCACCATTCAAATCACATAATCTGGTTCGAAGTAGCCCGAACCTCCTTATTGAGAGACATAGGCCTTCCGTATAGCCGGATGGAGTCTGAGGGTGTCTCGTGCCCTTTATTGGAAACCCGCTGTCATTATCGCCACCCTGCTCGGTTCGAGGATACCTTGGTGGTAAGAACTGTGATTACGGAGATGAGTCCCGTAAAGATAAGGTTTGCCTATGAGATAGTTGAAGCCGAACACGGATACTCGATTGCATCCGGTGAAACCTTGCATGCTTTTGTAGATGGCGCGACGGGCAGACCTATTCGTCTCAACCGTTTCCGACCTGAGATGTGGGGATTGCTAACTAAACGGAGCCGTCCCTATTTTACCAGTACCGGGGGCCAGTAAGGATATTATGGAGATTTTTGGGCTCTTTTTCCTCCAGATGCTGATGTGTGTAGTAATCGGTACGGGCATGGGGGCTATGACCAAGTCGCGAACCAAAAGCACTGGGCCCCGTACCATGATACTGATTACTATCGGCGCTGCCCTGGTGACTATCGTTTCGGCGGAATTTTTCAAAGGATTAGGAAACCCCTGGTTTGCAGATCCAGGCCGTATAGCGGCTCAAGTGGTATCGGCCTTGGGGTTTATGGGTACGGGTTTGATCTGGATTACTGACAGCCGAGAAATGAAACGGCTGTGGACAGCAGCTGCGGTGTGGGTCAGCGCAATCCTAGGTATGTTAATAGGTATGGGGCGTCTATTGCTTTCAGGTGCGGTTTTGATCATGGTCATCGCCGTGGTATTCGGTTCAGACTATTATGTTCATTACAGAGATAATTCTATCCGTTGATTTCCTACCTCGCCTCGTTCACTCTTGAACTTTCCTTCTTTTTGCCTCTTCAAAATTAGCGCGAGTCTGCGTTAATCAGCGTCTAAAACAAATCTTCGCCAGAAAATGCCAGGAAAGCAGTGACCCTGATACGGGCAAAATACCTTCGAAAACGTGGTACCAACAGCAGCAAAGGGGGAAAGGACCATCTTCTTCCGGCGCAAGGCATTGGAAAACAGGACATCCAGTGGTCCGAAACAGGTGCCGCTCCCGCACGACTTTGAAGAGATCAGCTCAAGCTTAAAAGAGAACGAGGAGCGCCTGCGGCACGAGTTTGCCAATACAACGGATATAGTTTTCCGCCAGTTTTACGTAGCGGGCATAGGCTGCCTGGCAGTTTGGGTGGACGGACTGATAAATAATCGTGTCAGTCACGATATTTTTCGCTCCCTAATGCTGGACGTGCCGCGGGATGAAGTACGTAAAGTTGCGCCCCGGGAGCTAGTAGACTGGCTCAACCAGCATTGTCTCCCCTTTTATTCAACTTCCCGGGTAATCGATATGGTAGAACTCAAGAGATGGGTTCTGATGGGCAAAATGGTGATGTTGATTGATGGATGCCCGGTGGGACTCATGCTGGATGCCGAGTTACCTCCTTTGCGAGGCATGACGGAGCCGGTTTTGGAGTCGGTGGTCGCCGGACCGCGGGACAGTTTTCTTGAGCCGTTAAGGATCAACACGGCCTTGATCAGATCCCGGCTGGGAGATGTGCGGCTCAAGTCGGAAAACTTCATTCTAGGCCGGAGATCTAACACCCTAGTAACCCTCATGTACGTGGAGGACCTGGCCAGGCCATCGGTCATAGACGAGGTACGGGAGAGAATCAAGAGGGTGGATATCGACGGGATACTCGATAGCTCGGTCTTGAAGGAAATAATCCAGGACCGCCCCTACACCTTGTTCCCTTTAATAAAGACCAGCGAGCGCCCTGACAAAGTAGCAGCCGACTTACTGGAAGGCAGGTTTGCCATCATCGTCGACGGCAGCCCTCAAGTCCTGACTGCACCTACTTTGTTTCAAGAATTCCTGCAGACTGCGGAAGACTACTACATGAATCCTGTGGCCACTTGGCTCATTCGCATGCTGCGTTACCTAGCTCTGTTGGTAGCCAGCTCTCTCCCCGGCTTCTATGTGGCTATTACAACCTTCCACCAGGAAATGATACCTATACCTCTGGTTTTTTCGATAGCAGGGGCCCGGGAACTGGTGCCTTTTCCCGCTTTCGTAGAAGCTCTGGTTATGCTCGTTACCTTCGAACTTTTATGGGAAGCAGGTGTGCGCCTACCCCGGGTAGTGGGTGCAGCGGTGAACATAGTAGGGGCTTTAATACTGGGACAGGCCGCGGTGCAGGCCGGTTTGGTTTCGCAGGCCCTGGTCATAGTCATAGCCGGGGCTGCCATATGTAACTTCGCCTTGGGTTCAGGCTATGAACTGGCATCCGGGATCAGGTTGGTCCGGTTGGTCGTGCTGGTGGCGGGAGCGGTACTGGGACTGTACGGCATTGCCTTGTGCTTTCTGGCGTTCTTTATCCACATGGTCGGGCTCAGATCTTTCGGGGTACCTTACATGGCGCCCTGGGCTCCCCTAAGGTTGCGGGAAATGAAAGACGCTGTCTACCGCGCTCCCTGGTGGGACATTAAGGCCCGTCCTGAACTAATCGCAGGGGAAGATCTCACTAGGTCCCAAACCCCGCCTCCTCAGGCGCCTAAACCTAACCCCAGGACTTCTCCATAGTGTTGACATAAATCTCGTGTCCGCCACAAGGGGTAGCCACAGATACACACAGATGGTGACAGATGAACACAGATTTTCCTTGGTTGAAGATTTTTGCGGTCACCGTTGGATAAACCGAAGTTTTCATTGTCTAATGGCGACACCGCTAGGAGTCACCATTAGAGAACGAAAAGTCTGTTCAAAGTAGTGACCGGAGATATTCTTGAGTTAAAAGGAATATCTGTGTTTATCGCTATAAATCTGTGGCCATCTGTGGCTACTCTTCAAGACAGACTGGAGGACAGTGATGGAGAACTGTAAGATTTCTGAACGGCAGCTGGCTTGGCTGATGACGACTGCTTTGCTGGCAACGGTCATATACTTCGTTCCCCAAATCGCAACCCGGTCCGTGGAGCAGGATGCCTGGCTCACGGCTGCAATCGCAACCATTTGGGGCATTATCAACGTGCTGGTCATCATGGCTCTGGGCCGCCTCTTCCCCGGATTAACCCTGCTCGAATATATTCCCTTGATCATAGGGAAACCGTTGGGAAAGCTCTTGGGAGCTCTATACGCGGTTTGGTTTTTGCTGATTGGGGCTTTTGTTTTGCGGGAACTGGGAATGCTTTTGAACATAGCGGTCATGCCCGAGACTCCGACTGCTGTGTTTACAGTGACGGGAATCGCTTTGGTCTTTTACGCCGTACGTAGCGGATTAGAGGTCTGGACTCGGGTAAACGAGGTGCTCTTGCCGATAATCCTCCTTGCCATTATTGCCGTCATCGTACTTCCTATCCCCAGTATGGATTTTAGGCGCCTGCTGCCCATAGCTGATCACCCTATAGGGGCTTTGCTTGCATCGTCTTTCGTTTCTGCTTCCTGGCGAGGAGAAGTCTTTATGGCATCTATGTTTTTGCCGGCCTTGAGCGGCTTACAGCGTTCTACCCGTAACCTGGTGCTGGTTGTTGTCCTGGTGGGGCTTATCTTAGCGGCTATAGAAGTTGCAGCAGTAGCTACTTTCGGCGGGGTCCAAACCGGACAGTTGGAGCTCCCGGTTTTCTCGCTAGCCAGAATGATCAACTTGGGCAAAGTCTTGGATCGGGTGGAGGTACTGATCGTGTTTACCTGGATTTTAGGGAACTTCGTCAAGTTATGTATTTTCATGTACTGTTTCGTTTTGGGCACATCGCAGCTGGTGGGATGCAAGCAATACCAGTTCCTGCTGTTTCCGGCTGCCGTTTTGTTTGTGGCCCTGGCGGACAACGAGCTACAAAGCGTGGCCGAGTTTACCGATTTTTTGACCAATGTCTGGGCAGCCTATGCACTGCTGTCTTTCGAGTTGGTGATTCCTCTCTTTTTGTATGTGGTAGCCTGTTTGCGTTTGCGGTCTAAACGGAGGGCAACATGAGAAGACACGTATCTGTCGTCCTGGCAGTGTGCTTGCTGTTAACCGGTGGTTGCTGGGACCGAAGGGAGATCAATGAATTAGCTTTGGTAGTCGCGGTGGCAGCGGACGTGGTTAGAGAAAAAGGTCAAGAGGAGGTCATGCTCACTTTACAGATAGCCAATCCTGTGGCTCTGCTTCCCGGACAGGGAGGTGGAGGTGGGGGATCTGCGGCCAAAGCCTTTTGGACAATAACGGGAAAAGGTCAATCGGTTCGCGATGCATCAGTTGCCATGTTGAACAAAATACCGAAAAAACTGTTTTACGGGCAGGCCCGGGTCTATGTCATCGGAGAAGATGCGGCTAGGAGCGGTATTGCCCGTTTCTTAGACCGGCCGCTAAGAGACAGGTCTACCCGGCGCAACATGTATCTGGCAATTGCGCGAGGCCCGGCTAAACAGGTGATGGAGGTTGAAATGCCGACTTTCAGGGCTACCGGTATTGCCATAAGCAACATTTTCGACTTAGAAGGAGGGCATGAAGCAATCCTGCCTGTAACCCTGAACGATTTTGTGTACTGGCTGAGCACCGGCTCCACTTGTCCTGTGGCGCCGGCAGTGTCGGTTGTGCCTCAAACCAGCGTGAGCTCCGAAGACCTAAAGGTCCCGGGCAAGACTCCCAAAGCCATAGAAGTATCGGGCCTGGCGGTCTTTGATAATAGACAGGGACGGTTGCTGGGATTTTTCAATGAAAAAGAAACTGCAGGCTTGATGTGGGTATTGGGCAAGGTAAAGGAAAGGGAAATAACCGTTCCTTGTTCAGGAGGGACAGGTAAGCAGGCTGTTGTGTTGACAGTTGTGAAAAGCGAGAGCCGGATTGTGGTTGACAGAGATTCAGCAGGTTTGCCGGTGTTTCGCGTGAAGATCAGGACTCTCTGCAATTTAGCAGAAAACTTTGGAAGCCGAGAGGAAGCGATGATGCCTTCGGATCTTCAAGAATTAGAGGTTTGCGCCAACAGCTGCATAAAGCAGGAAATCATGTCAGCCCTGGATCAGGCCCGGGTTTGGAAGGCAGATGTTTTCGGATTCGGGGAAGAGTTAAAAAGGCAAGACCCGGACCAGTGGAGAAAACTTGCCGCTTTCTGGGGGGAGATGTTTCCGGGGATCAGGGTAGAAGTTGAAACCAAGACCACGCTACGCCAGCGCGGGCTGTCTATAGAAGCTCCGGGCGCCCGTAAGGGGGAACGTTGATGAAGGTTGTTTTGGCGGTTCTGGCCGTGTTAGTTTTGGCTTTGATCGAAGGAAGTTTTGGGCACTTGTATAAAAACAAGCTGTGGAAAGAGATGACGGTGTACACTCTTCTCATAATTGCGGGGTTGGGCATAATCGTAATGGACATAGTCTATGTGAGTCCCTTCCGGGTAACAAAGGTCATCGACCTGGTTTTCCGGCCATACTTTGCCGCAGTCAAGAGTCTATTGCTGCGGATTTAGAGAAAGAACAAAGAGGCTCGAGGCCTCTCATTTCTTTTTCTTCGCTGCTTCTTGCTGCAGGTCTTTAACCAGAGCGTCTACGTCAACCCCGTGCATTTGAGCACCCTGCTCAACCGTCTCGTAGAGAGCTCCCATTCAACCGAAACAATGTACGCCGTGTTTTAAGAAGATCCTGTCTGCACCTGGTACTTCTTTTAAAACGTCTTTGATTATAGTGTTTTTGTCGACCATACTTGTCACCTCGCGTATTGTTGTTACAAACTAATTATAGCAAAAGCAAGAAAACGGTGCCAGGGGCTTGGCCCCTGGCAGGGAGCGAAGGCTAATACGGTTTGGGAGCCGGCTGCGGAGCTACTGTCCTTTCAGCGCGTTCGATGGCCAACTTGACCAGGTTACCGCAGTTGCGGGCGGTCACTTCTCCCCAGCCTTGGGTGGCTACAATCTGGTCTACTCCCAGTTCTTTGGCCAGCTCGTATTTCAGCTGCTCGGACATTATTCCGCGGTTTCGTGCCATCTAAACCCCCCTTTCATCAACCTCCGCCCCTGAATATATTGTCGTTAAGAAATCTAGCATTTAAACAAGATAATTTTATCTGCCCTTTATGTGTTTCCCAAAAGAAAGAATTTTGTGTAAGATAAATAGAGGCTATAAATCTTCTTGAATTTAGGAGTGTTGATGATGCGTTACGAAGGCAGTATTTACCGCCCACCCAGTGAGGCGCGTAGCTATATACTTCAGTGTACTGTAGGGTGTTCCCACAACGGCTGTACTTTTTGCGGTATGTATAAAGACAAGAAGTACCGGGTGAGGTCACTGGAGGAAATCAAAGCCGACATCCGGATGGCCAAGCTTTACTACGGCGACTTAGAGAAGGTTTTCTTGGCGGACGGGGATGCCCTGGCTATGCAAACAGAGGAATTGTTAGAAATAATTAACTACCTTTACCGGCTTTTTCCTGGCCTTTATCATGTCGGTATATATGCTGGTCCGCAGAGTATCCTGCAAAAAACAGAAGAAGAGCTGCAAATGCTGAAACAGGCTGGCTTGACCATTGCTTACCTGGGCATCGAAACCGGAGACGAACGTCTCTTGAAAGAGATCAACAAGGGAGTAACTTACGAGGAAATGGTGAAAGCCGGGCAGAAGATAGTCAGGTCAGGGATAAAGCTGTCCGCGACTGTGCTACTAGGCCTGGCCGGTCCAGGAGAGCGTTCCGCGGAACACGCAGCCGCGACAGCCCGCATTTGTAACGAGATCAATCCGGATTTTCTGGCTGCCCTTACCCTCATGGTGGTCCCGGGAACAGTGCTGCACCGGCGGGTGCAGCAGGGTAAGTTCAAGTTACTGGATCCCTTCGAGATTTTAGAGGAGATGAGGATTCTCATTCAGGGGTTGGAGGTAGACGGGTGCGAGTTCAGGAGCAATCACGCCTCCAACTACCTGCCGATAAAAGGTACTTTGCGGCGGGATAAGGAATCGATATTGGGGCTTCTGGACAGTATTCTTCAGAAGCAGGATGAACGCTTCCTGAGGCCGGAGTATATGAGAGGATTGTAGGGATAAAGGGGGCTATTATGAGGGTCAAGATAGTAACTGATAACTGCTGCGATCTGCCGGTCGAGCTCATCGACCGGTATGGTATCAAGATGGTGCATATGCTGGTAAGCTTTGGCGACCGAACTTTCCAGCCGGGGGAATTGTCCACAAATTCCTTTTACGAAATGATGGCCTCTTCTCATGTATTACCGACTACCTCACAGCCGACCATGGAGGAGATGAGATCCGTTTACGAAGAGTGCCTGGCCGATGGGTCGGAGGTAATAGCTATTCATTTGTCATCAGGGATGACAGGGACGGTGCAGGCTGCTGAGATGGTCAGAGATACGCTACCTGGTCGAGAACGGTTAACCGTCATCGATTCCTTGAAGGCCTCGGCTGGCGAAGGGTTGCTGGTTCTTGAGGCGGCGCGGATGGCGGAATCTGGTAGGGCGAGGAATGAAATCGTCGACGAAATCCTCAAACTGCGCGCTAAGCTTAGGTGTGTTTTTACTATAAACACCCTCGAGTATTTAGTAAAGGGAGGAAGGCTCTCGCGGGCTAAGGGCTTGGTCGGCAGCATGTTAGATATAAAGCCGATTTTGTGGGTAAACCCTCAGGGTTACATCGAACCTATCGACAAGGTGAGAGGCAGAAAAAGCGCGATCCGCCGACTGGTGCGCATGGTCGAGGAAATGGGAAGGGATTTACAAGGGCAGACCGTAGGCATCAGCCATGCAATGTGTCCGGAGGATGCGGCCCGTTTTCGTGACGTTTTTGTGAACGAATTCAAGGCGGGCGAAGTGATAATGGGAGAGATCGGGCCGGTTGTTGGTTCTCACGTAGGGCCAGGTACGCTCGCAATCTTCTTCTACGGGGAAGAGCTAGGTAATAACAATCACAGATAACGGTTTATTTGCTGCAGAAAAGGCGGCCACGGGGGTATTTTAATACTCTTTGGCGGTGATACCGCCTAGGGTTATGAAGGTCTGGGGGGACACTGATTGAGACTGTTTGGCAGAAAGGACGAGCACCTGTTTCGATTGTTCCAGGAGACGGCCCGGTATGTGGTGAGGGGAGGGGAGATACTAAGATCCGTAGTGTACGATTACACCGGGCTCGATGCTAAGTTGGCTGAACTATCGTGCTTAGAACACGAAGCCGACCGCATCATTCAGGAACTGATAGTAAAACTCAACACCAGCTTCATGCTTCCGTTTGATCGTGAGGATGCTTTTCAGCTGGTGCAGAAACTAGGGTCAACTTTAGATTTCATCTCCGGGATAGTCGACCGCATGATTTTGTACAAGGCAGCACCACCTAACGACACGGTGAGGGAAATGGTGAATCTCCTGTGCCAAGCGCTGGTTGAGCAAGAGAAGGCTTTTGCTATGTTAGACGACATCAGCAAACATAAGGAAGACATATTAAAGTGCTGTTCTAACATCACGACTTTTGAGCGGTGCGAGGACTCCATGTACAGGAATGCGATGGCTTATCTTTTCGAACACGAACGAGATCCCGTACAGGTGATAAAGTATAAAGAAGTGTACGAACACGTCGAGACCGCCATGGATTACTGCCACGATGTGGGCGAGCTCATTACCAACATATGCATAAAATACTCGTAGAACGGGCGGGAAAAAGCTACCTTGCAATGAAGGTACAGGAGTGATACGGGCTGATAAGGTTGGTTCTGTCGAATACGCCTGTGCTTTCCCTGGGAATTCGTGTAGCCGTCGTGAGTTGTTTACGGTTAGAGGTTACATTATAATACAGGGGACAACCAGACTAGATCACGGTATAGGGGCTGTAAAGTGAGGACTAAAGAAGACATAAGAAAAAAATACAGTATATTAACTTATGGCTGCCAGATGAACGAGCGCGATACCGAAACCATCGCCGGGCTTCTGGAAAAGAGCGGTTATGTGGAGGCGGCCAGTCCGGAAGAAGCGAATTTGATTATTTTTAACACCTGTAGCGTGAGAACCTCGGCGGAAAACAAGGTTTACGGGAAACTGGGAGAAATCAAACGACTCAAGAAGGCGAGGCCAGATCTCTTGGTTGGATTCGGCGGGTGCATGGCCCAAATGGAAGAGGTCAGAAAAAAGCTGGGCGAGGGAGGGGTAGTGGATATCATCTTCGGGACCCACAACCTGCACGAACTCCCGAGACTGGTAGAAAAGGCCGAAGCCGGCGTGGAGAGGCCAGTTATCGATGTCTGGCCCGAGGCGGGGGACATCGTTGAGGGACTCCCGGCCCGACGTACCGGCGGGGTCAGCGCCTTTGTCAACATTATGTTCGGGTGTAACAACTTTTGTTCATATTGCATAGTTCCGTTTACCCGGGGAAGGGAAAGGAGCAGAAAGCCGTCTGATATTATCGATGAGGTTAAGGATCTGGTCCAACAGGGAGTGAAGGAGGTTACCCTCCTGGGGCAGAATGTCAACTCTTACGGTAAGGGACTGGAGCCTGAAACCGACTTTGCTTCCTTGCTCGAGTTGGTCAATGAGATACCAGGGCTAGAGCGGATTCGTTTTACCACCTCGCATCCCCGCGATGTCTCGGAACGTCTGCTCAGTACTATAGCCTCCTGCAGAAAGGTTTGTGAACACATCCATGCCCCTTTACAGGCAGGCAGCAACCGGATACTGAAGGCTATGAACCGCGGGTATACGCGGGAGTATTACTTGGATCTGGTGCACAAGATGCGGGAAATAGTCCCTGGGGTGGCGGTGACCACCGATCTCATCGTGGGATTTCCGGGAGAATCAGACCGTGATTTTGAAGATACCATCGATATGGTCAAGAGAATTAGGTTCGATGCGGCGTTTACTTTCATGTATTCGCCCCGTTCGGGTACCAAAGCGGCTCGACTTTCGGATCAGGTTCCATTGGAGGTTAAGAAAGAAAGGCTGTTGCAGCTTAATGAAATTCAGTATAACATAGCTCTCGAGGCAAACCGGCGATTCGAAGGCAAAGATGTCGAAGTTTTAGTGGAAGGCCCCAGCAAGACTAATCCCCGCAAGCTGACCGGAAGGACTCGGACCAACCGTATCGTCGTGTTTGAAGGAAAGCCGGATCTGGCTGGCCGATTGGTCATGGTGAGGGTGCGCGAGGCCAAGACCTTTACCCTTTTGGGGGAAGCGGTCGAAGGCTAGGATAGCAGTGTTGTAAGTGTAAAATAATGAAGGGAGGACTCGTTTTGAATCAGGATCAGATTATCAGGATGGCATGGGAACTGGGGAACTCGATCGCCGGGTGCCGGGAATGGCGGGAAGTAATGAGAACTCGGGATAATGTTAGGCAGGATCCGGAGGCCTGGGACTTGTTACTTGAGTATCAGGAAATAAGGGGGATGATTCTGGAGAAAGAAAAAAGAGGTGAGAACCTCACGGAGCTCGATGACCTTCAACTGAAGTCCACGGAAGAGGGTTTAAAGAGTAACACTTTGATATTACAGATGATAGAAGCTCAAGAGAAGTTCGACAATTTAATGAGGGCCGTTTATTTTACGCTTAACCAGGGAATTTCCGGGCAAACAGGGTGTGGTGGAGGATGCAGTTCCTGCGGCGGTGGTTGCGAGTAAAAACAAGGGGTTATGGAAAGGCTTAGGTATCTTCCTAAGTCTTTCTTTATAAACCAGGCCGGTTTTAAGCCTCGTCGCCTGCTGCTTATGTCCGGAACCGATAAAAACGCAACCTGGAAAGAGTAATGATAGTGCGGAAGAAAGAAAAGCCTTGCCCTGATGGGGAGGTACAGACATGACAAAACTCACGCCGATGATGGAGCAGTACCGGGCTATCAAGGAACAGTACCCGGACTGCATTCTGTTTTTCCGACTGGGCGACTTTTACGAAATGTTTTTCGAAGACGCGGAAATAGCCGCGCAGATACTGGAGATAGTATTGACTGCCAGAGACGGAGGTTCTGGTGTCAAGGTTCCCATGTGCGGGGTTCCCTTCCACGCCGCGGATACCTATATAAGCAGGCTCATCGCCAAGGGTTACCGCGTGGCCATATGCGAACAGGTCGAAGACCCGGCTTTAACCAAAGGCCTGGTCAAGCGGGAAGTGGTACGGGTCATAACGCCGGGGACGGTAGTTGATGTTTCCATGCTGGAGGCAGGAGAAAACAACTACCTGGTTGCCTTGGCGGAGAACGAGTCGGCTATCGGCTTGGCCGTCATCGATGTGTCCACCGGTGATTTTCAGGCAACCGAAGTCAGTGGTCCCGAGGCTTCTTCGCTGGTATTAAGCGAGCTTTACCGGCTCCGCCCCGCCGAGTGTTTGATCCCAGCTTGGACCCAGCGGGAGTCAATACTCTACGAGTTCACGGAAAAGTTTCAGAATTCGGTTGTTACCGAGATGGACCCGACGTACTACCAGTATGCTTGGGCTGAAGCGAAACTCAGGGAATTTTTTGAGGTCGAAGACCTAGTCGAGTTAGGGTTAGAGTCATGCCCGGCAGCGGTGATCGCGGCGGCGGTTATCGTCGCTTTCCTTGAATCGACCTGCCGGGCTCAGTTGAAGCACCTCAGCCGGATCAGGACGTACCAACCCCGTGAGTATTTGGGGTTGGACGTGAACACCCGCCGCAATTTGGAGCTTACGCGCAACTTGAAGGATGGTAAAAGAGAAGGATCGCTTTTGGCGGTGATCGACTGTTGCCGGACTGCCATGGGACGGAGGCTCCTGCAGAGATGGCTTGAGCAGCCGCTGGTTGACGTGAAGGCCATAAACGAACGCTTGGATGCTGTGGAAGAGATGTACAACTCGTTTTCGTTGCGGGAGAGGATAAGAGAAATTTTGGGAGACGTCCATGATATAGAAAGGCTGGCGGGAAGAATCGGAAGCGGCGTAGCTAGTCCCCGCGAGCTTTTGGCGTTGAAAAATTCATTGATAAATTTGCCCGCTTTTAAGGCTTTGTTACCGGAAGTACGAACTCATCTCTTGAAGAAGATTCTAGAGTTGGATACTCTGGAGGATGTTTACCGGCTATTAGATTCCGTTTTAGACGAGAACGCTCCGGCTTCTATTCGAGAAGGGGGCATCATTAAACCCGGTTGCAACCCGGAAGTGGACGAGCTAAGGAAGCTGGCTTTTGAAGGAAAAGAATGGCTTTTGGAATATGAACAGGGCGAAAGGGAACGAACCGGAATAAAGTCATTGAAGTTAGGGTTCAACCGCGTATTCGGTTACTTTATAGAAGTAACCAAGCCCAATGTTCACCTGGTTCCGTCCCATTACGTGCGCAAGCAGACCCTGGTCAATGCCGAAAGGTATATTACGGACGACCTGAAAAACTATGAAGAAAAGGTCCTCAGCGCCAGGGAAAGGTTGGTTCTTCTGGAACAGGAGCTTTTTCAGGTTTTGCGCGAAGAAGTGGCCTGCCACGTTTCACGTTTGCAGGAGGTAGCAGGTGCACTTGCTAAACTCGATGTTATAGCATGCCTGGCTGAGACCGCTTTCCGTCACGACTACGTACGACCCTTGGTGGACGATTCGGATGTCATTTTTGTTAAGAATGGCCGGCACCCGGTGGTGGAAAGGTTTTTGGGAAGCGAGAGCTTCGTTCCCAACGATACCTATCTCGACGATAAGGAACGTCGGTTGGCTATCATTACCGGTCCCAACATGGGCGGCAAAAGCACCTATATGCGCCAAGTGGCACTTATTACCATCTTGGCGCAGGTAGGAAGCTTCGTACCGGCCACAGAAGCCCGTATAGGGGTTGTTGACCAGGTGTTTACGAGGGTCGGGGCCTCCGATGACCTCGTGGGCGGTCAGAGCACGTTTATGGTAGAAATGGTGGAGGTTGCCCATATCTTAAAAAACGCTACTCGAAAGAGTCTGGTTATTTTGGACGAGATCGGCAGGGGTACGAGCACGTTTGATGGAATGAGTATAGCGCAGGCAGTGTTGGAGCACATATGTAGCCATATAGGAGCCAAAACCCTTTTTGCAACTCATTACCACGAGCTGACCGGATTGGATGAAGTATTGCCCGGCGTTTTCAACCTGTCGGTTTCCGTTAAAGAAAGCGCAGGGGCCGTGATTTTCTTGAAAAAAGTAATCCTGGGCAGGGCGGATAAAAGTTATGGTATCCAGGTTGCGGGGTTGGCCGGCCTGCCAGTTGGGGTCATACAGAGGGCAGGAGAGATACTGAGAAGTCTGGAGAGCAAAGGAGGCGTCGATAAAGTCGAAGCGATTAACGCGTCCAACGTTGTCCAGCTCGCTTTGTTTCAGGAAGAGCACCCGCTGGTGGAAGAACTTAAACAGCTAGAGCTGGATGACATGACACCGCTTGAGGCTCTGCAGTTGTTGTATCGGTGGCGCGAACAGCTGGTGGCGCCCAGCAAGAAGGGAAAGAGGAACAAGCGAGGAGGTGGTTGAAGTGCTAGTCGGTATCGATGTGGGCGGAACATTCACTGACGGGGTGCTTTTAGCAGAGGGGGAAGTCATCAATTCGGTAAAACAGCCTACGGACGAAGAAAACTTGAAGGAGAGCATCCTGGCCGTTCTCGACGAGTTAATCAAAGGCACCGACCCCACGCGTATCAAGCGGGTGGTTCTCAGCACAACCCTAGTTACTAACCTACTAGCGACTGGAAAAGGTGAAAGAACGGCTTTAGTACTGATTCCAGGCCCCGGGCTCAATCTGCAGCATTTGGACCTCGCACCCAACAGCTATACAGTGGAGGGAGCTGTCGACTTCCGGGGTCGAGTCATCAGTTCGATTAAAAGAACTCAAGTGGCTGAGGTTGGCAAAGACATCGCGGGGCACGGCATCAGAAAAGTGGCGGTAGTGGGAAAGTTTTCGCAGCGGAATAATTCGTTGGAGGCTGAGGCTCGAGAGATCTTGATGGAACAATATCCTCACTTCGAAGTGTTTTTGGGATCCGAGGTCTCGGGGCAGTTGAATTTCTTGCGCAGGGCGGTTACTACATACTACACGGCTATGACGAGGTCTACCTGGGATAGGTTTGCCAGGGAAATACAGGAGGCATTGGTCCAGCGCGGAATCGGCACTGGTTGCGATATCCTGAAAGCCGACGGCGGAACCATGCCGTTGGAGGTGTCAGTTAAGTATCCTTGCGAAACCGTATTTTCAGGGCCTGCTGCCAGTGCTATGGGAGCCTACGCGCTTACTATGGACAAGAGGACCTCGGTTGTTGTGGATATCGGTGGAACGACTTCCGACCTGGCTTTAATCCTCGAAGGGAAACCCCTGTATGCTTCCAAAGGAGCAGTTATAGACGGTAAATACACGCACGTCCGTGCATTTGCTGTTCGTTCCGTAGCGTTAGGGGGCGACAGCACCGTAAGATGGAATGGGTCTGAGGTAGTCATCGGCCCTGACCGGGAAGGGGTGGCAGCCTGTTTTGGCGGGCCGAGAGCTACGCCGACCGATGCCTTTAACTTGTTGGAAGGTGGGAAACTGGGAAGACTTGACTTGTCACAGGCCGCTCTGGAGCGAGTAGCAGGTGAAGCCCGGCTGCCTGTGGAAGAGCTGGCAAGACAGGTCGTAGAAAAGGTTGTAGAGCTTCTGGAAACTAATGTCAAAGACATGTTCAAGTCATGGGAGCAGGAGCCGGCTTACAGGGTATGGGAGATAGTAAACAGGCGTAAAGTGTCGCTCGATCGGGCTATCGGCATCGGAGCTGCGGCGGAAGCTTTTATCCCAACTCTGGCCCGTCGCCTCGGGTGTGAAGCTTTCATTCACCGTTACTCGCCAGTGGCCAACGCCCTGGGGGCAGGGGTAGCCAGGCCTACTCTCTCGATTGTGCTGCATGCTGATACCCAGAGACAGGCCTACTCTTTAGATATTGGGGGAGTCAGCGGGACCATCGGTTCGCGGGTGCAGCTGGAAGATGTCAAGAAACTTGCCCGTGAGCACTTGGAGCAACTGGCCAATGATCGGGGAATCGGTCATTATGCTCGACAGTCGGAGTTTTTCTTGGAAGAGCAATTCAACGTCATCCGCGGCTGGTCCACGGTCGGTAAGCTGTTCGATGTGGGCATTCAGATAGCTCCCGGCGTTATCGACGAGTTCAAGGGGGTGAAATAATGAAAAGGTCGGAACCGCGTTTTTGGCAGAGCAGAGAAAAGGCAGGTAAACCGACTCAAACCGGCATCGTGTTTTTCCCCGCCTTTGACTGGGCTATTTCTCCGACCCACCCGGAAAGGGAGGAACGGTTACTCTATACTCGGGACCAGCTTTTTGAGGAGGGGATTATGGACCTTCCCCAGATAAGGGAATACCAACCCCGGCTGGCCGAGTTGAAGGACATTGCCAGGGTCCATTTCTGCGTGCCCAGCATTGAAGCCCAGATAACCGAGGCTCATCTGGTTGCGGCTGGGGGGGCTCTGGTGATTGCAGACGCACTCATGAACGGCGAGGTAAGGAACGGGTTTGCTTTGGTAAGACCCCCCGGACACCATTCGATGAGGGTTACTCACGGTAACCGCGGGTTCTGCAACATCAACAACGAGCCGATAATGATCGAGTACCTGCGCAAAAAATACGGTATCAAGAGAATCGCTATAGTGGACACAGATGTGCATCACGGGGATGGGACCCAGGATATATACTGGCATGACCCGGACGTGCTTTTCATTTCATTCCACCAGGACGGGAGAACTCTTTATCCAGGCAGCGGCTTTACCGATGAGATAGGAGGTCCTTTGGCCTTGGGTACTACCCTGAACGTCCCGCTGCCGCCCGGTACTACGGATACCGGTATTAACTTCGTTCTGGAGGAGTTGGTTCTACCGGTTTTGGAAAAGTTTCAGCCCGAACTGGTCGTCAACTCCGCGGGCCAGGATAACCATTATACCGATCCACTCGCTAATATGCGTTTTTCAGCCCGTGGCTATGCTGTATTGAATGAAAGGTTGGCTCCGGACATAGCGGTCTTAGAAGGAGGTTACTCGGTCGAGACTGCCCTCCCATACGTTAATTTAGGGATACTCATGGCTATGGCCGGTATCGACTACTCCAACCTGTACGAACCGGACTATCAGGCAGACAAGTTCAGGGAGTCTTCTGACCGGATGCGGGTACTAGAACGTATTGTCCGCGAGCTTACTACAGTTTTCGATAACCGGGAAGCTCTGGTGGCAGCCGCCCGGGAAAAGCATGACCAGTTTGCCCGCCGGTACCGCCGGATATTCTACGACACCGATTACATCCATGAAGAGCAGCAAGAAAACTTACGCATGTGCCCCGATTGTCCCGGGTATTGGACCATAGATTCTCAGGCTCTGCACCAGGTGGGAGAAAGGTATCAGGTCTATTGCATCAGTGTTCCGGTCCAGGGGTGTCCCCGTTGCCACAAGGACGCGGTTGAACTGTATGAAAAAATGATAGCCGCGCCTGACCGGCGGTTTGATTTTGTTTATCTTCAGGATCGGGTAGACGACGTTTACCGGCAATTCGATGTGACGAGAAAACAGGAGCGGGTTTTATAAATGCGAATTCACGTGTTGCCAGACAGCTTGGTGAACCTGATCGCGGCCGGAGAAGTGATTGAAAGGCCAGCATCTGTAGTTAAAGAGCTGGTGGAAAACGCTGTCGATGCCAGTGCTACCAGGATCGAAATCAGTGTCAAAGGCGGCGGCATAGACGAGATCGTGGTTCGTGATAACGGGCATGGCATGGAACAGGAAGAGTTGGCCTTGGCTTTTACCCGGCATGCCACGAGCAAGATTGCTAGCAAGCCGGACCTGTACAACATAAGAACCCTCGGGTTTCGCGGCGAAGCGCTCCCCAGCATAGCGGCGGTTGCCAAAGTGGAGGTATTGACGGCTAGCCGGGAAGGGGAAGGGAGCAGGATTAGTATAGCCGGGGGGCAAGTGGTGGACGTGAGTCCTTGGCCTTGCCCCGTGGGAACCCAGGTTAAGGTGTCGGCCCTTTTCTTTAACACTCCGGCCCGCAGGAAGTTTCTGAAGTCGAAGGTAACTGAAGCCAACCACGTTTACGAAACGGTAACCAGACTCGCGTTATCTCGCCCAGAGATAAGTTTCAGTCTAGCCCATGAAAAACGGCAGGTGTTCAAAACCCCGGGCAATAATAGGTTGGAAGACACGGTAGCCGCGGTTTTGGGAATCGACTATCTGGAAAAGATGGTTAAAGTAGAGAAATTGGAGGGAGATATCGGGCTATGGGGACTCGTCTCGCGTCCCGACTTTACCCGGAGTAACAGGCGAGATCAAATTCTTATCGTCAATCAGCGGGTGGTGCGCAGCCCCCTCTTGTTCAGGGCTTTGGACGAAGCATACCGAGGTTTGCTGTTAGGGAAGGAGTTCCCGGCCGCTGTTTTGTTCATACAAGTTCCTCCAAATGCCGTAGATGTCAACGTCCACCCTCAGAAAGCCGAGGTCAAGTTCGCAGATGAGAAAGGGATTTTTGACCTGGTAAGGCAGGCAGTACGCCTCGCCTTGACACGTCACGATTTGCCGCGGGGTGAGTCGTGTTTTGGGTCAGGCCTGTCCGAATCTAAGGTGGCAGAACTGGGCAGCAGGTACGCCGCTCTAAGTACTAACCTTGTTCAGATGGAGCATCTTCTTCCCCCGACGGATGAGAGTGACGTTTTTAGTTTTGCGGACAAGACGCAGGTACTGCCAAGCGGTTACACTGTTTTAGGGCAGTGGCTGCGCACTTATGTTATCGTTTCGGCGGGCGAGGAATTGTGGCTGGTAGACCAGCATGCAGCTCACGAGCGGGTGCTGTACGATAGGATGAGAAAAGACCAAACCCCGGAAAATACCCAACCGTTGGTGATCCCCGTCAGTCTCAGTTTGCCAGCCTCTAAGATGGAGGTTTTGGAAAACAACCTGGAAACGCTTCGGGGATACGGTTTCAACCTCGATGTTTTGGGTTACAACAGTGTTGTCATCAGGTCAGTGCCCTCGTCGGTTTCGGGGCGGGAGGCAGAAGCGTTGGACAGGGTACTGGAGGTGTTGGTTGAAGGGCGAACCGAGGACGGGTCACTGGGGGAGAAGGTTTGGACCGCCCTGGCTTGTAAAGGGGCTATAAAGGCCGGGACGTGTCTGGCACCTGAAGAGATGAGTCGATTGCTCACGGACTGGCTGTCATGCGACGATTATCACCATTGCCCTCATGGTCGTCCGACTTTTACGGTTCTGACTGTGAAAGAAGTGGAAAAAAAGCTTAAACGGGTGTAAACCACTGTCCCTAAAACTAGCCACAGATGCGCACAGATTTTCCTTAATCAAAGATTTTCTAGGTTACCGCTAAAGAACCCGAAGTTTTCATTCTCTAGTGGTGACTTGCATCAAAGTCGTGAAGGTCTGCGTAAATCAGCGTCTAATAACCATCAGTGCTAATCAATGAAAATCTGTGTTAATCTGTGGCTCAGAGTAGTCATCAGGGGTGATTGAGGAGGGTTGAAAGAAAAGATAGTGGTAACCTTGACCCAGTCGGAGGCTTTTAGCGAGGGGCTAGACGAGTTCCTGGCGGCGACGGGCTGGGAGTACATTCCTCGGGGACGCAGGGGTCTAGACAAATTAAGAAAAGAGACCGGGGCTTTATGGGTGGTGGTGTGGAGCTCAGAAGGACCGGTATTATATGGGCCCCAAGGGCGCCTGTTCTTCCACCCCAGCATGGCTAAGAACAGGATTTCTCAGCATCGCAAGGGTCTCACCGTGGATGTAATGGAGCGAGTAGTCGGGGTGAGAGCGAATGACAAATTCCTGGATTGTACTTTGGGCTTGGGGGCAGACGCGATTGTCGCGTCTTATATAGCTGGTGAACAAGGGCAGGTCGTTGGATTGGAAAGCTCCAGGGTTCTGGCTTTTATTGTCAGTTTCGGCATGAGGTATTACCGGACGGATATGGTGTGGCTGCAGAATGCGATAAGGCGGGTCAGGGTGATTAACGCAGATCACCTGGAATTCCTCCGGCGCCAGCCCAGCCAAAGTTATGACATCGTGTATTTCGACCCCATGTTCAGGGTTCCAGTGAGTCAAAGCCAGCCGCTTTCACCGTTACGGTTATTTGCCGATCACCGCCCGCTTTCGGGTGAGGTATTGAACGAAGCGCTACGGGTAGCCAGGCGCCGAGTGGTGATGAAGGAGAGAAGGGACAGCGCGGAGTTTGCCCGCCTGGGGATAGAGCAAGTGGTGGGAGGGGAGTCGAGCCGAGTGGCCTATGGCATAATAGAAAAAGGAGGAAAAGTATGAAACTGGCAGCCATCGTTGGCCCTACGGCCGTGGGCAAGAGCGAGACTGCGGTGAAAGTAGCAGAAAGACTCGGAGGCGAGATATTGTCCTGTGATTCCATGCAGGTTTACCGGGGTATGGACATAGGTACTGCCAAGGCCTCGACTGAGCAGAGGACTCGGGTTGCTCATCACATGATCGATATAGTGGATCCTGACACACCTTATACTGTGGCCGACTACCAGCGTGCAGCCAAGAAGGTAATCCAGGACCTTAACAACCGCGGGAAACTTCCTATTCTCGTTGGGGGGACGGGGCTGTATTACCAGGCGGTAGTCGATGACTACGAATTCTCTCCTTTGTTGGCGGATCCGGATATCCGGCAGCAGCTAGAGAAGGAAGCTGACGAAAGTCTGGAAAGGCTTTATAATGAGCTGGAGAGTGTTGACCCAGCGTCGACCCGTATTATCAAACCAAACGACAGGAAAAGAATCATCAGGGCATTAGAGGTATACCGGTTGACCGGCAGGCCCTTTTCCCAATTTCAAACCCGAAACCAGGGGCTTTATCAGCTGGCGGTAGTTGGGCTTTGTGCTGCTAGGACCGAACTTTACCGGCGCATCGAAGCTCGGGTCGATGCCATGATCGAGTCGGGATTTGTAGAAGAAGTTAAGACGCTGTATGCCAAAGGATACGATTTGCCACTCAATTCTATGCAGGCTTTGGGATACAAACAGATACTACAATACCTTAAAGGAGGCATGAGTTTGGAGCAGGCGGTGGCTGAAATTAAGAAAGAGACTAGACGTTATGCCAAACGGCAGTTAACTTGGTTTCGTAAAGACAAACGAATATTTTGGTTAGATATTACAGAGTATAAGGAAGCAGAAGGATTAGTTCGAAAAATTTGTGAATATATTGGCAGGACTCTGGCCATCGCTGTAGAATAGTTGTAAAATGAATCAGCTAACAAACTGAAATGGGGGTCGTTATAATGAGCAGAAACCAATTGAATCTACAGGATGCGTTTCTCAACCAGCTGAGGAAGGAGAGAATCCCGGTAACCATGTACTTGGTGAACGGGTTTCAGATAAAAGGAACGGTTAAAGGATTCGACAACTTTACGGTGATTATCGAACTCGAAGGAAGGCAACAGATGGTTTACAAGCACGCGATATCCACTATAGCACCGGTCAGGCAGATAAGTATTCTCAGTTCGGATGTGAATAAGAGCGACGATGAATAACCCGGGAAGCGCCCGGGTTTTTCAATTAACGGGTGTAACCGCTTTTGGCTGTTCTTCATATATAGGTATTACCCGACACCTACGGGTAATCCAGGGAAGGAAAGCGGTGACAGGGTGGAAATATCTCTGAGGTTTGCTCAGGACGAAAAAATCAGCGGGGCTCGCTCGGACCAGTTTCAAGTGTTCTTGCCGTCCTTATCTGTAGCTTGCCGCAGGGCTCTGGCAGAACTAGATAGTATGGTGGGGTTGGAAGAAGTCAAGAAACTGGTGCGGGAACTGATAGCGTTCACTGTGATTCAAAAGAAACGGTTAGAACAGAATTTAAAGGCGCAACCTATGGCTATGCATATGGTAATGAAAGGGAACCCCGGCACTGGCAAGACAACTGTGGCGAGGATTTTGGGAAAAATATACCGGGAACTGGGAACCCTGGCGAAAGGGCATCTGGTAGAGGTTGAGCGGGCTGATTTGGTGGGCGAATACATCGGACATACTGCTCAGAAAACCAGGGAGCAGATTAAAAGAGCGCAAGGAGGTATATTATTTATAGATGAGGCCTATACCTTGGCCCAAGGAGGTTCTAGGGATTTTGGCCGGGAGAGCATCGCTACCCTGGTCAAGGCAATGGAAGACCACCGGGACGAATTGGTGGTTATATTAGCGGGCTACCGGGATGAAATGGAGTTCTTTCTAAAGGCAAACCCAGGACTTTATTCTCGTTTTCCCATACAGGTGGAGTTCCCAGATTACAGTTCTGAAGAACTGTTCGAGATAGCTTTAAATATGTTTGCAGAGCGGGATTACCTCGTTTCTAGCCGGGCGCGATGGAAGCTGAAACATCTTTTAAGCCAGTTTCATTCGAGCGGAAGGGTTGTCAGCGGGAATGCCCGGTTTGTGCGCAATTTGGTAGAAAAGTCGATTAGATGGCAAGCTCTACGCTTGGCGGCCAGGCCGGTTGTCAGCAGGCAGGAACTGATGATGGTGGAAAGCGAAGATTTGCCTGACATGGTTTGAAGCGGGGGAAAGGGGCTATAGATGCCTGAAAAAGCGCTCTTGGTAGCGGTTGTTAGTACAAAGGAGAGGTCATCCGCAAGATGCGACCCGATAACCATCAGCCGCTTTAAGCCATACTTGGAAGGTGAGAATAATAGATGAGAGATGGTAAGCATGAACTGGTAATAGAGGCCGAGAAGAAAGTCAGGGAGGTCTTTGATAGGATAGAGGAAACCGCATTTGTTAACCAAGCTCGGGTACTGGAAGCTTTCCAGAGGGCGAGGGTGAGGGAACATCATTTTCATTCTTCTACAGGTTACGGTTACAACGATACGGGACGAGAAGTTCTCGAAAGCATATATGCCGCGGTTTTCGGAGGGGAAGGAGCCTTGGTTCGGTCTCAGATAATCTCTGGAACCCACGCCTTATCCCTGTGTCTCTTTGCTCTTCTTAGGCCGGGGGACGAATTGGTTTCGGCTTGTGGCAGGCCATACGATACCCTGGTTAGAGTTATCGGGGCGAAAGGGCAGACTCGTTTCAGCCTCGTCGAAAGAGGTATAAACTATCGTGAAGTTGCTCTTACCCCTGAAGGAAAGATTGATGTAGAGGCGCTGGGCAAGGCGTTCACCTCTAAGACCAGGGTGGTACTTATTCAACGGTCCCGTGGTTACAGCTGGCGCCCGGCCCTGAGCACCGAGGACATCCGGCGGACGGTTCGAGCGGTGAAAGACGTTGCCCCTCATGCCGTGTGTCTGGTGGACAACTGTTACGGTGAGTTTACCGACCCCTTGGAACCGTCGCACGTTGGAGCGGATCTCACTGTCGGGTCCCTCATAAAAAACCCGGGAGGAGGGTTGGCTCCTGGCGGAGGATACGTAGTAGGGAGAGAAGAGTTGATAGAGCAGGTGGCAGCGCAGCTTACGGCTCCAGGGTTAGGAAAGGAAGTGGGCCCCAGCATGTGGGACAAGCGTCTGGTTTATCAAGGTTTGTTTATAGCCCCGCACGTGGTGGGTGAAGCCTTAAAAGGGGCGGTTTTAGCGGCGTACATAATGGAGGCACTTGGATACGAGGTTTCGCCCCGTTGGGACGAGCCTCGGGGCGACATTGTCCAGGCCATTAAGCTGGATTCACCTGAAAAGGTCAGGGCGTTCTGCCAGGCTGTGCAGGCTAGTTCCCCGGTGGACAGCGATGTAAGGCTGGAGTACAGTGTTATGCCGGCATATGAAGACGAGATTGTAATGGCAGCCGGGACGTTTGTACAGGGTTCGTCTATAGAGCTATCATGCGATGGCCCACGCCGGTCTCCTTTCGTAGCTTATTTGCAAGGGGGTCTGACCTACCAGCACGTGCGGTATGCTCTTTTGCGTATTATGTCTGTTATGTGAGATGTGAAAGGTGGTTGTATCAGTGAATGTAGTGGTATTGATAATCGCTATTCTGCTTATGTTAATCGGGTTGGCAGGCACGTTCTTGCCGGTTTTGCCGGGAATACCGGTCGTATTTCTCGCCATTGCCGGTTACGGGTGGTACGAGGGCTTTAAGGTGGTTACGCCAAAATTCTTGGCGATAATGGCGGGGCTGACTGTTCTCAGTATTCTGGTCGATTATCTTGCAGGATTGCTGGGAGCCAAGTTTTTTGGATCGAGCCCGGCCGGTATCTGGGGTGCTTTTGTTGGCGGGATATTAGGGCTGGTGTTGGGCGGACCGGTAGGATTAGTCTTAGGGCCGTGGATTGGAGCCTTCGTCGGGGAATATGTGAAATTGCGGGATGTCAACAAGGCCTGGCGGGTAGGCGTAGGTACTGTTGTCGGTATCTTCACCGGGGTAGCAGCCAAGGTAGTGATAGGGTTAGTGATGATAATATGGTTTCTTATTGTCGTTTTTTAAAAACACGGCGCGGGAATTCCCATCCCTTTTAGGGGATAGGGATGATAGCGCCGTCATTTTCCCTGGCATTCCTCGATGTATCTACGAATAACTTCCGCTGAAACATTGCCAGCAGTTCCAACATAATAAGCCTGGGTCCAGAGATGATCTTTTCCGCATTTCTTTTTTGGGTTCGGAAACTTTTCTCGCAGGCATTTAGAGCTGTATCCTTTCAGAAGTCCCGCGATCTGTGCCGGGCTAAACCTTGGGGGTGCCGAAACGAAAACATGAACATGATCTCGATCTGTTTCTATTGCCAATAACGTAAGTCCATGTCGTTCGCACCACTTGCCTATCAGATGTTTCGTTTCAGCTTGCACTTCACCTGTAAGTACCCTCCTGCGGTATTTTGGAATCCATACAAATCGATAAGCTATATTATAATGTGTCCACCGGGTTTTCCCGTTTTGCATACCATCACTCCTTTGGTATAATATACCATGTGGAGACAGTAAGAATCTACCGGCTGAACAACATACCGCAAAGCGTAAAAGCCCGAATTCGTGAAGCTCAGATGGAAGCCGCCAGGGTGTGGAATGACTGTTGTCAAATCCACCGAGAGGCCAGACAAAGTGGGAGCAGATGGCCCAACCGCGACGACCTCCAGAAAGCCGCCAAGGGGCGGTATGCGCTTCATAGCCAAACGATTCAGATGATATGTCACGCTTTCCTTGCCAACGTGGATACTACTCGCCAAGTGAAAAAGAATAACCCTAAAATGCGGTATCCCTACAAAACGAAAAGGTTTTATCCTTTGTATTGGCCGGAACAAGCCGTATCCATTCAAGCTGGACGAGTTGTTCTTCCTATGGGACGCGGTCGGAAGTCAATCGTGCTAAAGGTCGATCTTCCCAAAAATGCCGGTGCCTGCAAGATCGTGTGGAACAACGGGTATGAACTGCATGTTGCCATTCCAGTCGAGATCGAGAAAACCATAGGGGAAGCTAAGGCAACCGTAGACCTCGGGCAGATTCATCAAGCCGCTGTGGTAACGAACACGGGTCATGCTGTGGTGGTATCCGGCAGAGGTATTCGCTCTATTAAGCGATATCGGGACAAAGAATTGGGCAAACTGGCAAGGATGCAAGCCAGATGCCAAAAAGGTTCCCGCCGTTGGCGAAAACTTCAGAAAGCTAAGAACGAACTTGCGGTTAAAACTAGTCGCCAAATTAGGGATTTGCGTCATAAAGGCACCAGGAAAGTCATTGATTTTTGCAAAGAACAAGGCGTCACAACGCTGTACATCGGTAATCCTGACGGCGTTCGCACCAACCGCTGCGGAAGAAAACACAACCAGCGCATGAGCCAATGGGAATACGGGAAAGACATTTCATATCTTAAACACAAAGCAAAAGCGGCCGGCATCGAGAGCTTCACCGGGACGGAGAGGGGAACCTCCAGCCGGTGTCCGGTATGCGGCCATCATCAAAAGCCCAAGGGCAGAACATGGCAATGCAGGAAGTGCGGTTTCGTTGGTCACCGGGATGTAGTCGGTGCTACCAACATGCACCGCATTGCCTATGGAGAAAAAATCGAGTTCCCCAGTAAGATCACGTATCTACGACCCGGGAAAACCCGGAACGTAGTAGTCGCCGCGACACGGGCCAAAGTGGTCTAAGAAAAACCAGAAGAGTCAACCACCCAGCAATGGGGTTTCGTGAGAAACAGGCCAATCTTCTGGCGTTTCTTAGAAGCTCATCCCCTTTAGGGGATTGAGAGTGTCACTTGAGTATACATGGTATCTGTGTTAGTCTATCTTAGTAAATTATGCTGGAAGGTGAGATTAGTGACAAAAGATGATGTGATACGACTGGCTGAAGAGAATAACGTTGGGTTTATCCGCCTGCAGTTTACCGACATAATGGGCGTTCCTAAGAACGTTTCCATAACCCGGGAGCAGTTGGGAAAAGCTTTGGACGGAGAACTGATGTTCGACGGGTCATCTATCGAAGGCTTTGCCCGGATTGAGGAATCGGATATGTATCTCAAGCCTGATCCCAATACGTTCATGATCTTTCCTTGGACTTTAGGGGAGGAGATGTCAATCGGGCGTCTTATATGCGATGTTTACAACCCAGACAATACCCCGTTTGTTGGCTGCCCCCGGTACGCACTCAAGCGCGCTTTAAACAGAGCTGCGGAGCACGGTTTTTCTATGAATGTCGGTCCAGAAGCGGAGTTCTTTTTGTTTCTAAAAGACGAGGAAGGAAAGCCTACCTTGAAGACGCATGACCGGGCCGGATATTTTGACCTGGCACCTGTAGACCTGGGGGAGAATGCCCGCCGCGAGATGGTGCTGACTTTGCAGAAAATGGGATTCGAAGTTGAAGCCTCTCATCACGAGGTTGCCCCTGGCCAGCACGAAATAGATTTCAAGTATGACGAAGCTTTAAATACTGCGGATAAAATTGTAACGTTCCGTTCGGTAGTGAGAATAATAGCCCAGAAACACGGGTTGCATGCGACCTTTATGCCTAAACCGATATACGGTATTGCCGGTTCAGGAATGCACCTACACATTTCGCTTTTCAAAGAGGGACAAAACGCGTTTTATGATCCGAATACCCCGGACCAGTTGAGCCAAACCGCTCTTCATTTTATAGCGGGCATTCTCCACCACGCTAAGGCTTTGACTGCCATAACGAACCCTACGGTCAACTCATACAAGCGCTTGGTACCTGGGTACGAGGCGCCGGTTTATATCGCCTGGTCCTACCGCAACCGGAGCCCGCTGGTCAGGATCCCGGCTCGGCGGGGAATAGGGACCAGGATGGAACTACGTAACCCGGATCCTTCCTGTAATCCTTACTTGGCTTTGGCTGTTATTCTTCGGGCCGGGTTGGATGGGATCGAAAAACGGATGGACCCACCGGAAACGGTGAACCAGAATATCTACGAAATGGACCTGGAGGCTCGGGAAAAAGCAGGAATTGAAAGCTTGCCGGGTACTTTGAGAGAAGCCTTAATAGAACTGAGCAACGACGAGGTAATCCAGGATGCTCTGGGGCCACACATCTTCAGCCGGTTCATGTACGCGAAGCGTGTGGAATGGGAAGATTACCGGGGTCGCGTGCACGAATGGGAGATAGAGGAGTATCTTGCAAAGTTCTAATCCCTTCAGTCAAATTAGGGACGGTCCCCAATTTGCGTGATTTGCGCAAAATGAGAACCGTCCCTAATTTTCGTCAATTTGGGTTAGAATTTCCTAATTAGGCCAATGACTTTTCCTATGACTTCGACTTGACCAGTTACGATAATAGGTTGCATGTGACTGTTCTCGGGGCGTAATTCGATGTACCCGTCTCGTTTGAAAAAACGTTTGACCGTTGCTTCATCCTCAATCATAGCCACGACGATTTCCCCGTTTTCTGCCCGGGGTTGGGACTTCACAATCAAAATATCCCCTTCCAGAATCCCAGCTTCTACCATACTGTCGCCTTGAACCGTGAGAAGAAAATGCTCCCCCGATCCAAGAAGATCTAAGGGCAAGGGCAGAGATCCGTCCAGATTTTGGGCAGCCAGAATGGGCGTACCGGCAGCAACCTTACCTACTATCGGCACTTCCACTATCTGCGGGTCAGAGAGGGCAGAGCCCGAGTCAAGTACCTCGATAGCTCGTGGTTTTGCTGGGTCTTTCCTTAAATAGCCTTTTTCCTCCAATTGGCAGAGATAGGCGTGGACCGTAGAGCTGGACTTCAATCCTACTGCCTTGCCAATCTCTCGTACCGAGGGAGGGTAGCCTTTGCGGCGTACTTCTTCTTTTATAAAACTGAGTATCGTTTGCTCCCGTTCGTTGAGATCGGTCGTAACGTCGGTTCTGTCCATGGGTATACCCCCTTGCCCAGTTTTCAAAATTATACCACAGGCTACCAGCAGAAACAAGTGTTCGTCCGTGTGATGCTCATTGCCAGTAGAGCTTTTCTATGGCTGTCAAGAAGTGAAGCTTGGCCTGAGGGTGATGATTGTCTAACACCGCTAGCCATTTCTGTATGAGAGCTCGTTTAGTTTGGCCAGCGGCAGGGCAGGGATTGGACTCAACCGGCAGGTTAAGTTTTTTACAAAGCCTGATTATCAGGTTTTCTGGTACATAAACCAGGGGACGAACCAGGGTAAGACCGGTGCGATCCAAGAAACTCGAGGGTTTGAAACAGCGGGCCTGTCCTTCATAAGCCATAGACATAAAGAAGGTTACTACAGCATCGTCCAAATGGTGGGCTAAGGCAACCTTGTTGCAGTTTTCGGCCAAGGCTACGCGGTGCAGCGCGCCCTTGCGAAGGTTTGAACACAGGGAACAGGGGCTATTTTCTTTACGTTCTTCAAACACTATTCTGCCTATGTTAGTCGGTTCCACGATTAAAGGTACATTTAGTTCACGGCAGTGTTGTTTCAGCCCATTGTGGTCCGAACCAAACCCCAGGTCAACGGTGATGGCAATGATGTCAAATTGAAGGGGAGTGTAACGCCGGAGTTGTATCAGGGCATGGAGGAGCGCGAGACTGTCTTTGCCTCCAGATAAACCCAGGGCTACGCGGTCTCCGTTACCAATCATCTGATACTTTAAATTCGCACGTTTAACCTTGTGGAATAATTCTTTTTCTAGACGTGCCATAGATAGCCAGTTCAACTCCCACCGGATTCCCCAAAACCCACGCTGAAAGGCGCTGGCTTTTAAGGCAGAGCCTGGGCCAGGAGCTCGACCGGATGTACGACTTTGCCATTAACCCGGCTTCGCCTGAACCCGTAAGCGAGCTGCATGGAGCAACTCGGGCAGCAAGTGGCTACTGTGTCGCAGCCGGTGTTTCTGATAGCGGACATTTTCTTATCTAGTATCTTCATGGACATGTCGTAGTGGGTCAAAGCAAAAGTGCCCGACCCGCCGCAACACCTGTCGGGTTCAGCCATTTCTACCAGTTCTACCCCTGGAACTAGCCTTAGTAATTCCCTCGGTTCTTTCCTGATATTCTGAGCTTTGGCCAGATGGCAGGGATCATGATAGGTGAGACGGTGCTCAGATCGCTTGACTAGGTTGCCGGGTCCGATATCAAGAACGTTAACCAGAAAAGCGGTGAGGTCTACTACCTTACCCGCAGTCAAGGCGAGGTTCGCATCGATTTCTTCCTGCCCCAGCACAAACCTTACGTTCTTGTCGGATAGAGCCGAAGAGCAGGAAGCACAGTCAGTGACTATATAATCGACTTTAGCTCTGCTCAAGAGTTCAAAGTTGTGAAGAAGCAAGGAACGGGCAGTACCGAGTTTCCCGTTGGCTATGTGGGGAAGACCGCAGCATTTGAGGTCCCTGGGGATGACTACCTCACAACCACTTTGGGTGAGGACTTTTACCGTAGCCAAGGCCACCTCCGGATGCAAAAGATTGGTAGCACAGCCCAGAAAGTAGGCTACTCTCAGCTTCTTCTTCCCTTGAGCCGGTATGGTCTCGTGCAGCTGGTCGCGGGCCGAGCGGAAAGGGACCCGGTCCAGTATCTGTTCGGCTTTCGGAAGATCGCCGGGTAGAACCTTGGTTAGGTGCAAGGCTCGGGCCAGCTTCATCAGACCAGTGACGTTTGCACTCCACATAAAAGCCGTGGAGGCCCGAAGAAGCTTTGGGCTGGTCCACAGCGTGTCAAACACAAGTCTTTTACCGGGATTGCTTTGGTTTTCGGTGATGAATGACCTGGCAGCGGCATTGAGTTCGTGTATGTCTATGCCAGATGGACAAAAAGTTGAACAGGTTTCGCATAACAAACATTTACTGAGGTGTTCATAGACTTTTGAATCCGGTTTGACTACCCCGTCTCTCAACATCTGTACCATAAAAACATGACCTCTAGGAGCCACGGTCTCGTTTTTGACTTCGGCGAAGACAGGGCACACCGTCCTGCACCTGCCGCAACGTACACATTTTCTTATTTGTTCTTTTACTGGAGGTAGCTCCTTAAATTTCACTTTAACTCCTCCTGCCCTCGGTTATATAAACGGCTAAATAATCTCAGATAAGCTTGCCTGGGTTCATTATGCCTTTCGGGTCCACGGCGTTCTTAATGAGGCGCATGACCTTCAGAGCTTCCCCGTGTTCCAACTCAGCATATTGTCTGCGTACTGCTCCCACCCCGTGTTCCCCGGTAGTGGAGCCTTCTAGCTCAATGGCCAAAAGGTGTATCTCGTGAACCAATTGATTGGCCTTTTCCGCTTCGGCCGGGTTTTCCGGGTCGATTACCGGTGCGGTGTGGACGTTACCGTCTCCGATGTGACCGTAGTTGACTACCGGTATCCCGTATTTTTCGCCGAGTGAACGAATGGCACGCAGAGCTTCTGCTACTCTCGACAGCGGCACGCTTATATCTTCGCCCGCAAAGACCCGGCTGCCATCAGGACGAACCCTGGCCGCCGCGGTCGCCGTTACACTTCGACCTTCCCACAGGCTGGCCATTCGCTGGGGATCGGTAGCCCATTCCACCTTGGTAGCGCGCCTTTTGGCGATTTCTACTATGTTGGTCCCTTCCCATTCAACGCTGGGCGGGTTCCCATCAACTTCGAACAAAAGTATGGCTTCTGCATCCTCAGGTAAACCGATCTCGGGTTTAAACTGGTTTACAGCTTTTATCGCTGACTTATCAAGTATTTCAATACCTGAAGGCAGTATGCCAGCCTGATAGACTTCCAAGACCGTAGCCGGGGCATCGTCGAGCTTGGGGAAAACGGCCATGGCGATGCCACGGGCCTTGGGCTTGGGCCAGCAACGAAGGCGAATCTTGGTAATAATACCCAGAACGCCTTCCGACCCGACCATGAGTTTGGTTAGGTTCAGTCCGGACACGTTTTTTATAGCTTTAGATCTGATGCCGCCTGTCGTTATCACTTCACCGTTCGGCAACACTACTTCTAGACCGAGTACGTACTGTTCGGTACACCCGTATTTAACGGCACGCAGGCCACTGGCGTTGTTGGCTACCATTCCGCCGATGGTGCACATCAGGCTGCTGCCAGGGTCGGGCGGGAAGAACAGGTTAAACTTAGCCAGGTGGTTATTCAGGTCCGCATGTATGACCCCGGGCCGCACGACCACCTGCATGTTGGAAACGTCAACCTCTACAATCTCGTCCCAGGTGGAAAGATCAATGACTATACCACCGTTAAACGCTACCGCGCCGCCGGTTTCTCCTGTGCCTGCGCCTCTAGGTGTCACCGGTATGTTGTTTTCATAAGCAAAGCGGACGATTCTCTGCACCTGTTCGGTGGCGCGAGGCAGTACCACGATATCCGGGTACACCCTTTCTAGTTTGGTAAGGAAAGAGCTGTCATACGAGTAGTACATCAGATCCAGGTCGTCTGCCAATACTTGCTCAGGCTGGAGAATCTTTAACATTTCCTGCTTGAGGACGCGTTTGTCCATCGGTTCATCTCCTTTACCCAATTTGCTGACCTCGTTCGTTTGTTCGGAAAGGAGCGTATAGGTCTTGACTACGATATTATAGCACAAACAGCGCAAACGAGGTTGGAAATTAACCTTTGTGAGGCCCAAACCGCCTGTTATATAATTAGGTATAGTTGCCACGGCGTGTGTATTGGAGGGGATTGGTGGTATGTTAGTAAGACTGGCTTATGGGAAAACGCATCAAGAAGTGGAAATTCCCGATGACCGGGTAAAAGCGATTCTGCGCGGGCAGGACCCCGAACCGGCGGTAGACGGCCTGGAAATGGTGAGGAGCTGCCTGAAGAAGCCAATCGGGTCGGAGAGATTGAGAGATATGGTGCGAAAACGCCGTCCCCGTAGTGTAGTCGTTATAGTAAACGACATTACCCGACCTACCCCTTACCGGGAGATGTTACCGCCTTTGCTTGAAGAAATAGAAGAAGGCGGAGCAGACCGTGAGGCTATAACTCTAGTCGTGGCCACGGGGATTCACAGGGGTCATACCCATGAGGATAACCTTTACGTCTTTGGAAGGGAGATTTGTGATAGTTACCGGATAATAAACCACGATTGTGACAAGCATCTGGTCAGCCTAGGGTACCTTGCGAACGGGTGGGAGCTTGAGGTCAACCGGGAAGTAGCCGAAGCCGACCTCTTGATTGCTACCGGGCTGGTTGGCCTGCATTATTTCGCCGGGTATTCGGGGGGAAGAAAGTCTGTTCTCCCCGGTGTAGCAAGCCGTAGCCTGATAAGCCGCAGTCACGCCATGATGACCGATCCCAGGGCTTGTTTGGGTAACTACGAGGACAATCCGGTGCATCTGGTTATGACGGAAGCTGCAAATCGGGTCGGCGTGGACTTTATCTTGAACGTAGTAGCAACTCCCGACAAACGCATCGAGTTGGCAGTAGCGGGTGATATGGAAAAGGCCTGGTTGGAGGCGGTTAGGTTCTGTGAAGCCGCGCGTATAGTAGAGCTCGATGAGCCAGCCGAAATCGTCATCGCCGGCTGCGGAGGGTATCCCAAGGATATAAACCTTTATCAGGCCCAAAAAGCACTGGACGCGGCGGCACCAGCAGTTAAGGACGGGGGCGCGGTTATCTTGGTTGCCGAATGCACGGAAGGTCTGGGGGAAGCGGTTTTTGAACGCTGGTTAGATGAAGCGTCTTCACCCGCAGATGTTATGGAACGGTTTAGTCGGGAGTTCGAGTTAGGGGGACACAAGGCTTTCGCGATCTGCCGGCTCTTGGAACGGATGCGGGTTATATTGGTGAGCCGGATGCCAGCTTGGAAAGCAGAAAAAGCTTTTCTTATTCCTGCTGGCAGTCTGGAGGAAGCCTGGCATTTAGCGATTGATGGACACCGAGGCGACTTTAAGACCATCATAATACCAGAAGCTGCCAATTTGGGCATAAAGATCAAAAGAAGAGAACGGGCCTAAGCCAGAACTGTAGTGATGTTCAGCCAGTCGGTCATAGATGCCCAGAGATGGGCGCTGATATGTGCAATAAACCAGGAAAGCCCCAAAGGGATTTCATTTTTCCGTGTCTGTGGTGCTGACACCCAAAGGTTTCGTGAGGGTCTGTGCAAATTTGGGGCTGCGTATAATGTAGCGTGACCGGAAGGAGATTGAATTTGACACGAGTTTCAAGTTTCAGCCCGTTGTTTATTTCTAGTGCGAGTCCGTTTCAGGAGGATGTATTGATTCATGTATGAGGATATCAAGCAAGTGATTCCCGAAGCCTACGTTCGGTGGGATGAGCCGATGAAGAACCATACCAGTTTCCGGATTGGGGGCCCGGCAGACTGTATGGTCTTTCCATCCAGTGTTGAGCAGGTTAATCAGGTTATATCGTGGTGTCGGAATCGTGACGTGCCATTTTTGGTCATTGGTAGCGGGAGTAACATCCTGGTTCGCGATAAAGGGATCAGGGGGGTTGTTATCAAGCTGGCAGAGCGTCTTTCTGGCCTGGCAGTGGAAGGACAGAGCATCTATGCCGAGGCTGGGGTGCTGCTCTCACACGTAGCGCAACTGGCGGCTGAGAAGGGGCTCAGCGGGCTCGAGTTTGCGGAGGGCATACCGGGGTCGGTGGGAGGGGCCGTCTATATGAACGCCGGGGCATATGATGGAGAAATGAAGAACGTCATATACGAGGTAACGGCCCTAGACAGCGAAGGCAACCTTGTCGTTTTGACATCAGGTGAGTGCGACTTCGATTACCGAAAGAGTATCTTTCAGCGTAACGGTTACGTGATTCTGGCTGCTCGTATGTTGTTGAAACCCGGCGATACCCGGGAGATAACAGCCAAGATGAACGAATTTGCCGAGCGCAGGCGGCAAAAACAACCATTGGAATTTCCCAGTGCTGGAAGTGTCTTTAGGCGCCCTGAGGGCTACTTTGTTGGTCCTCTTATCGAAGAACTAGGATTGAAAGGCTACCACATCGGGGGCGCTGAGATCTCCACCAAACACGCCGGTTTCATAATCAACACCGGAGGCGCTACCGCTGAAGATGTGTTGGCTTTGATCGAACTGGTGCAGGCGAGGGTGAGGGAAAGTACGGGTCTAAACCTGGAACCGGAGATCCGGATAGTGGGAGAAGCCTAAAAAACTAGTAACCTTGGCAAGCGGGGCAATTCGAATCCCTGGCTACGGTTAAGGCTTCAAGCGTCATCTGTAACCCGTCGAACATGAGCACTTTACCCACGAGCTGGTCACCTGCCCCCAGGAAGTATTTGAGGACCTGGAGAGCTTGCAAGGAACCCACGACTCCCGCCACTGGGCCCAGGACGGGTACTCCTTTGGGTTCGGATTCGGGCGCAATGTCTCCCATAAAACAACGCCAGCATGGGCCGGCTCCAGGGATGACCGTCATTACCTGACCGTAAAAGTGGCTGACCGCTCCGTGAAAAAACGGCTTACTTATTTGCAAAGCTACCCTGTTTATGAGCTCACGGGTCTTAAGGTTGTCGGTAGCGTCCACCATGGCGTCATATGATCGAGCCATCCTCATGGCGGTTTCACCGGAAAACGGAACCTGATAGACAGTGATTTCAATCGAGGGATTCAACATGTTCAGTTTCTCTTTAGCGGCTTCTACTTTGGGTCTTCCCAGATCCGGAGTAGTATAGAGTATCTGGCGGTTAAGATTAGTCAAACTTACCGTATCACTGTCGACGATTCCCAAATGCCCGATGCCGGCTGCGGCCAGATAAAGGCACACCGGAGAACCTAAGCCACCGGCTCCCACTACCAGTACTCGGGCTTTCGCAAGTTTTACCTGTCCTTCTTTACCGACCTCATCCATGACCAACTGCCGGAGATAACGTTCTTGTAGCTGTTCTTCCATAAAACTCAGGACACCTTTCTTCAGGCTTTACCGGTCCAGCCGCTTCTTTCGAGAATCTAACGGGATCTGACACGGCTAGAAGCAAGGGCTTTGGAATTATATTGTCGTAATTAGTAGTAATAGTATAACACACCTGGTAAGCATGGTAGCGCCAGAGCCACAAAGAACTTCTCAAATGGGTTCAAATATATATTTCTTGTTATGGCCGACGAGATGGCTGTGATAGGGCAGGGACCAGGACTGGAACGTCGTATTTAGCAAGCTACGCGTGGAAAGGCACTTCCTTCTGGCCGCCAATCTGCTAAAATGTTGGCAGTACAGACCGGGGAATCGGGGTGTCTGGCAGTGAAACGATGGCGGGCGGTGTCTAGCTTCAATCAGGCGGTTGCTGATTGGTTTTTCAGGCGCTACCTTGTGGTATTGAGCTTGACCCTGGTTTTGCTAATCTGCTCCATACTTTCGGTCAATACCGGTTACGTGAAGAGACTACCGGAAACAGTTGCCGCCGCATATGTCCGCAATGCCTTCCAAGGACGGGTCGGGAGTGGACATTTTGGGGGAACTGGAAATAGCCTAGATTTCGCGTTGCTTCAGCCGGGAGATATCTTGTTGGGGGGTAAGCCGGGCGGGGCGTACGGGCACTTTACTCATGCCGGGCTTTACCTGGGTGAAGGACAGGTCATGGAAGGGTACGTGGACTGCGGGATAACCAGGCAGGCCGTGGAGCATTACCACCAGTACGACTGGATATGTATACTGCGGGTTAAGGCCTCGGAGCAAGCTCGCAAAAAAGCGGTCGAGTATGCTTGCCAGCAAGAGGGCAAGGTGTTTTACCCTGGAGCCTTCAAGCCGGGCGAACGCTACTGGAACTGCACGAAATTCATCTGGGGAGCTTATCACCGGGAGGGTATTGACCTCGACTCCGGGCAGGATTTATGGATTACTCCAGATTCCATCTACAACAGTCCTAACGTAGTTGTAGTGGCCAGGGAAGGGCTTATGCCATGAGAGAAACGCTTGGGTGGGGATTACGTCTTTTTGTGATTCACCTGTTTTTCATCTTCATCGTTTGGTTGGCGAGCTATTTCCCTGGGCTGGACCTGCTGTTCTCGCTGACGTATCTTTGGGTCATATGGCAGGCTGGTGTCAGGATAGGTCGTCAGCCCGTGAGATGGGAACTGAAAACCCTGCTAGCCGGGATAGTTGCCCAGTCACCGGGTTTTTTCCTTACTGTGGCCAACATCAAATATTACTGGGGAACCGGAATCGTGTCCGGCGACTATACCTTTGCTTTTCAGTTGTGGCATACTCCGGCGTTGCCATGGTTGTCTTTATTCTCGTTCCCGGTGTACGATGGGTTCAAGTCTTACTTCTTCGCTCTCTTCTTGCTCTCGCCCTTGTATCTGGCGTTGTTGTTGATGGCGGGTTACAGAGCACGCAGGTGGACGGAAACAAGCCCCCGGGAGGGATTGAAACAGGCCTGACAGGGCCGATGATGGAACAGGAGATGACTACACGTGAAGGTTCTCTTGGTAGCGCTTAACGCCAAATTCGTCCACACCAACCTGGCTGTTCGGTATTTGAAGTCTTACTGTGAATCGGACTTTCCCGACATAGTGGTGAGGGAGTTTACTATCAATGAGTACCTGCCCGACATCATGGCCGAGATCTACCGGGAAAAGCCCGATATCATAGGGTTTTCCTGCTACATCTGGAACATAGAAGGGGTCTTTCGCTTAACACGCGACCTGAAGCAGGTTTTGCCCGGCTGCGTGGTAATACTCGGCGGCCCGGAGGTGTCATTCGACTCTGTGGACCTGTTGGAAGCCCATCCTTTCATCGACGGTATCGTAAGGGGTGAAGGGGAAGAAACGTTTTTAGAGTTACTCCGTTCTTTGGACAACAGGGGATCGGGGCTGGTAAGAGGCGTAACCTGGAGAGAGGGGAATAGGGTCATTTATTCAGAAGACCGGAATCCCATAACTCGCCTTGACAGTATTCCATTCCCATACGAGAAGGAAACGGAAAACCTCAACGGGCGGATAGTCTACTACGAGACTTCGCGTGGATGTCCTTTTAACTGTAGTTACTGCATTTCGTCTACCACCCGTGGGGTTCGGTGGTTTACTTTAGAAAGAGTTAAAGAAGACTTGAGAAAACTACTCCAAATAAAACCAAAGGAAATAAAGTTTGTGGACCGCACTTTCAACGCCAACCCGAAACGGATGCGGGAGATAATGGATTTCCTTATCCAAGAGGCCAAAGAAACCTCGTGTCATTTTGAAATCGTAGCCGACCGGCTTGACCAGGGGACAATCGAATTTCTTAAATCCGTTCCCCTTGGGGTCTTCAGGTTCGAGATCGGGGTTCAGTCGACCAATCCCGAGGTTCTCCAGGCGGTGAACCGGCCTATGAACTGGGAGTTGCTGGAGAGTAACGTCAAGAGCATCCGTCAGCAGCGCAATATCTTCATTCACCTGGACCTTATCGCCGGTTTGCCCGGTGAAACTTACCATTCCGTGGCCAATTCTTTCAATCAGGTTTACCGTCTATGTCCTGATCACCTCCAACTCGGGTTCTTGAAGATGCTTAAAGGATCGGCTATACGAGACAAGAGCTACGAGTACGGTTACAAGTTCAGTTTTGAGCCACCGTATGAAGTCTTGCAGAATGCCTACATAACCTATGGTGAAATGGTCCGGCTTAAGCGCATAGAGGACTTGGTAGAGAAGTATTATAACAGCGGCGATTTCGCCCACAGCCTGCGTTACATGATTAAACACGGGTGGAAAGACGATGCCTTCAGATTTTACGAAGAGTTTGCTGGGTATTGGGAAGACAAGCGGTGGCACCGGGTGCAGCATAACAAGAGCAGCTTATACTCTATGCTAATGCAGTTCGTATCACAGCGCAGGCCAGATCTGATCAGACCTGTGAACGAACTGCTCAAGTTTGATTACCTTTTGAATTATCATTCACAGAAACTACCTGACGGACTAACCAGGATCGAGCTACCGGGGCAAAAAGAATTCTTTGATGACTTTTTGCGGCAAGAAAATAACAGGCTAAGATACTTTTCAACGATGCAGGATGTTGCACTGGGTAAACTGAAGCGCCAGCTTCACCTGGAAGTATTCACGGAAGACGTGCTTTTTTTAAGTGAGCTACGAGAGCGCGAGCTGTCGGGGCCCTATTTTTTAGTTCTTTTTAGAAAAGGCGACAATCCTTGTGACCTTGGCCAACTAAGTGTAAACGGGTTTCCTGATCGGATCTGTTGAAAAAGGAAGGGGGCTTAACTCATGAAGCCAGTGTATGTCATTGGGCACAAGAATCCAGACATAGACGCCATAGCTTCGGCCATAGCCTATGCCCGGCTTAAATCAAAATTGAACCACGGGGCCTTTGTCCCGGCAGCGGCGGGAGAGGTGAATGCTGAAACCAGGTTCGTACTCGACTTTTTCGCATTAGAGCCGCCAGAATTGGTTACCGACGTGGGGACCAAAGTGGAGGATTTACTTGAAGATGAAGCCGTGTTTTCCGTGCCTCCAGAAACAACCCTTCGGGAAGCGGGACGCCTCATACGGGTTCACAACATAAAGACGCTTCCGGTAGTAGATTCGAAAGCGAGGCTTTTGGGCTTGTTAACAGTAGGGGACGTGGCCCAGATTTATTTAGACCGGCTGGGACAAGAAGAGGAAGACCCGCAGAAGGTGGTTTCAGTTCTTTCCTCAGTCCTTTCAACCAAAGTTTCGGAGATAATGAAAACTCAAAACCTGGTGCTGTTTGAAAAGTCGGAAACGGTAGAGGAAGCGAAGAAGCAAATGCTCGCTACCAGATACCGAAACTACCCGGTGGTAGACGAGGAAAACCGCTTGGCCGGCATCATCTCGCGTCACCATTTACTGCAAATGAAACGTAAGAAGGTCATATTGGTGGATCACAACGAGAAGAAACAGGCGGTTGAGGGGATAGAAGAAGCGGAGATACTGGAAATCATCGATCACCACAGGGTAGGGGATCTCCAGACTGTTTCACCGATTTTTTTCAGGAATGAGCCGGTCGGGGCTACATCCACCTTAGTAGCCGAGCTTTACCGACAACATGGCGTTGAGATTGAACCCCCGGTTGCGGGGTTGCTGCTGTCCGGTATACTATCAGACACGATGATATTCAGGTCACCTACCACCACGGGGAAAGACAAGGAGATTGCCAAGTATTTAGGGAAGATAGCGGGGTTGGAACCGGACAGCTGGGGGAAAGAAATCTTTCGCCGCGCGGTTCGCGTCGAGGATGAACCTATTCAGAACACGGTTTTGCAGGACTTGAAAGAGTACCAACACGGGGACCTGGTTTTTGCTATTTCTCAAGTAGAAACCATCGACCTAGATGCTCTGCGCAAGAGAAAACGGGATATACTGGAGGCAATGGAGGGAATTTGTAATAAACGGGGTTATCACTTGCTGTTGCTGATGGTTACCGATGTCTTCGCCGAGGGGACCGAATTGTTCGCGGCAGGTCCAAGGAAAGAGATTGCAGCATCGGCTTTCAGCCTTCCTTTGGAGCAAGAAACAGTGTTCCTAAAAGGAGTGATGTCGCGGAAAAAGCAGGTGGTTCCCCTGATATACAAGGTGCTGGCCGAACAGTCTCTGTTCTAGAAAAGGTTATGTTGATAGTTCT